>NZ_WMHO01000204.1 GCF_010994245.1 Sandarakinorhabdus rubra | reverse complement strand
TGCCGCGCACCTGGCGACCCGTGCGGTCGACACGCTGTCGACCGGGGAGCAGGCGCGCGTGCTGCTGGCCCGCGCGCTGGTGGCGCGTCCGGCCTGGCTGCTGCTCGACGAACCGGTGGCCAATCTCGATCCCGGCCACCGGCTCGACGTGATGGAACTGTTGGCCGCCGAAGCAGGTCGCGGTGCCGGCGTGGTGCTGGCCCTGCACGATCTGGATCTGGCAACGCGCGCCGACCGCCTGCTGCTGATCGACCATGGGCGGCTGGTGGCCGACGGGCCGCCGGAGACGGTGCTCAGCGTCAGCAACCTTGCCGCCAGCTTCGGGGTGCGGCGGGGCCCCGGCGGCTGGGAGCGCGGTTGATCGAACACGCCCTTGGCGGCGGCGCCTGTGCGGGCTATGCCGCTGTTCATGGTTCGCGACGGTCTTCCCATCGGTCAACCGCTACCGCCGTCTGCCAAGGCCACGGCCGCCGCGATGGCGGATCTGCTTGCCGATCTGCGGGAGAAGGCGGCGCGCATCGCCTTGGGCGGGCCGCAGGCAGCGCGCGAGCGCCACGTTGCCCGCGGCAAGCTGCTGCCGCGCCAGCGCGTCGAGGCACTGCTCGATCCGCACACGGCGTTTCTGGAGATCGGACAGTTCGCCGCCCATGATGTCTATGGCGAGGAGGTGCCAGCCGCCGGGCTGATCGCCGGCGTGGGCCAGGTCGCCGGGCGGCTCTGCGTGATCGTCGCCAACGATGCCACGGTGAAGGGCGGCACCTATTATCCTATCACCGTCAAGAAGCATCTGCGCGCGCAGGAGATTGCCGCGCAGAACGGCCTGCCCTGCCTCTATCTGGTGGACAGCGGCGGCGCCAACCTGCCCCGGCAGGACGAGGTGTTTCCCGACCGCGACCATTTCGGCCGCATCTTCTACAATCAGGCGACGATGAGCGCGGCCGGCATTGCCCAGATCGCCGTGGTGATGGGCAGCTGCACGGCCGGCGGCGCCTATGTGCCGGCGATGGCCGATGAATCGATCATCGTGAAGAACCAGGGCACCATTTTCCTTGGCGGCCCTCCGTTGGTGAAGGCGGCCACTGGCGAAGAGGTCAGCGCCGAGGAGCTGGGCGGCGGCGATGTCCACACCCGCCTGTCGGGCGTCGCCGATCACCTGGCCGAGGATGATCATGACGCGCTGGCCATCGCGCGGCGCGTCGTGGGCACCCTGCCCGCACAGCCGGCCGTGGCGCCCGGCCCGGCGCGTCCACCGCTGTTCGATGTGGCCGAGCTGAACGCGCTGGCGCCCATCGACACGCGCGTGCCGGTGGACGTGCGCGAGATCATCGCACGGCTGGTCGACGGATCGGAGCTGCATGAGTTCAAGCCGCGCTATGGCGAGACGCTGGTCACCGGCTTTGCTCAGATCGAGGGCTATCCGGTCGGCATCATCGCCAACAACGGCATCCTGTTCTCGGAGAGCGCGCAGAAGGGCGCGCATTTCATCGAACTGGCCTGCCAGCGCCGCGTGCCGCTCCTGTTCCTGCAGAACATCAGCGGCTTCATGGTCGGCCGCCGCTATGAGAACGAGGGGATTGCCAAGCATGGCGCCAAGCTGGTTACGGCGGTGGCCTGCGCCGCCGTGCCCAAGATCACGGTGATCACCGGCGGCAGCTTCGGCGCGGGCAATTATGGCATGTGCGGCCGCGCCTATTCCCCGCGCTTCCTGTGGATGTGGCCGAACGCGCGGATCAGCGTGATGGGCGGCGAGCAGGCGGCGAGCGTGCTGGCCACGGTGAAATCGGGCGGCTTCAAGTCGGCGCGCGAGGAAGAGGCGTTCAAGGCGCCGATCCGCGCACAGTATGAAGCGCAGGGCCATCCCTATTATGCCAGCGCCCGGCTGTGGGACGATGGCATCATCGCGCCGGAAGACACGCGCGCCGTGGTGGCGCTGAGCCTGGCCGCGTCGTTGCAGCAGCCCATCCCCGAAACCCGCTTCGGCACGTTCAGGATGTAACGGCCGTGCTGGACGAGACACTCGACGATTGGGGCACTGCCCGGCTCACCCTCAATCGGCCGGAACGGCACAACGCCTTCAATGCCGAACTGATCGCGGCGCTGGAAGAAGCCTTCACCCGGCTGGGCGAGGCTGATGAAGTGCGCGCCATCGTGCTGGCCGGTGCAGGCAAGAGCTTTTCGGCCGGCGCCGATCTCGACTGGATGCGGGAAGCCGCCGGTTGGAGCGAGGCAGACAACCAGGCTGATGCCATAGGCCTGTCGGGCATGCTGGCTGCCATCAACGACTGCCCCAAGCCGGTGATCGTGGTTGCCCACGGCCATGTGACGGGCGGCGGTGTCGGGCTGGTGGCCTGCGCCGACATGGCGGTGGCCATCGAAGGTGCGCAGTTCCGCCTTTCGGAGGTGCGGCTGGGGCTGACCCCGGCCACCATCTCGCCGTTCGTGCTGGCGAGGATCGGTGCCCGGGCGCGGCGCTGGTTCCTGACGGCCGAGGCCTTTGATGCAGCGACCGCACAGGCCATCGGGCTGGTTGACGAAGTGGCCGCTGACAGTGACGCCGCGGACGCCGTGGTGGCGCACTGGCTCACCCACATCGGCCAGGCAGCGCCAGGCGCGGTGGCCGATGCCAAGCGGCTGGCGCTGGATTTTGCCGGGCAACCCATCAGCGATGAATTGCGCGAGGAAAGCGCCCGCCGCATCGCGGCGCGGCGGGTGAGTGCGGAAGGCCAGGAGGGCATTCACGCCTTTCTGAACAAGGGGAGACCATCATGGCTGATCGACTGATGCCGTTGCTTGCCGCGGCGCTGCTGCTCGCCGCGCCGGCTGCGGCTGCACCGAAGGACGAGGTGCTGGCCGTCACCAACGCCTTCATGGCCGCGCTCGACAACAATGATCCGAACAGCGCCGAGGCGCTGACCCACCCGACGCTGACCATCCAGGTTCTGAGCTTCCCGCCCGAGGGTGGCAGCCGCTTCCGCACCATGACCCGCCAGCAGCTGTTCGACAATTTCCGCAGCGCCCCGCCGCGAAAGTTCGAAGAGAAGATGATCAAGCCGCGGATCGAGATCACCCGTGACTTTGCCCATGTCTGGGCGCCCTACACGCTCGACATCGATGGCAAGCGCATCCACTGCGGCATCGACAGTTTTGGCTGGATGAAGGTGGACGGCAAGTGGCTGCTGACCAGCTTTGCCTGGACCGCCGATCCGAAGGGCTGCCCACCCAAATGATGCCACAATGAAGAAGATCCTGATCGCCAACCGCGGCGAGATTGCCCGCCGCGTCATCCGGACGGCCCATCGCATGGGCATCGCCACCGTGGCGGTGCACAGCGAGGCCGATGCCGATGCGCCGTTCGTCCGCGAGGCCGGACAGGCGGTGCCGCTGAGCGGGCCCCGGCCATATCTGGACATGGAGGCGATCATCGCCGCGGCGCGGCGCACCGGGGCGGATGCCATCCACCCCGGCTATGGCTTCCTCAGCGAGAATGCCGATTTTGCCCGGGCGCTGAAGAAGGCCGGCCTCACCTTCATCGGCCCGCCCGAAGGCGCGATGCGGGTGATGGCCCTGAAGGACAGCGCCAAGGCCGCCATGAAGAAGGCAGGGGTGCCGATCACGCCCGGCTATCAGGGCAGTGACCAGAGCCTGGTGAGACTGCAGAGCGCCGCCAAGCAGCTGGGATTTCCGCTGCTGATCAAGGCAGTGGCGGGTGGCGGCGGCAAGGGCATGCGCGCCGTCCATGATGCCGGTGCGTTCAAGGATGCGCTGATGGCCGCCCAGCGCGAGGGCGAGTCGGCGTTCGGCAACGCTGGGGTGATGCTGGAGAAGCTGATCCAGCGGCCCCGCCATGTCGAGGTGCAGCTGTTCGCGGACAGCCATGGGAATGCCGTCCACCTGTTCGAGCGCGATTGTTCGCTGCAGCGCCGCCACCAGAAGGTGATCGAGGAGGCCCCGGCGCCCGGCCTGTCGGAACGGCTACGCCACACGCTGGGGGTGGCCGCCGTCACCGCCGCCCATGCCATCGGCTACCAGGGCGCCGGCACGGTGGAGTTCATCCTCGATCTCGATACGGTCGATGCCGAGGGTGATCCCGCCTTCTACTTCATGGAGATGAACACCCGCCTGCAGGTTGAACATCCCGTCACCGAAGCCATCACCGGCGAGGACCTGGTGGAATGGCAGATCCGCGTGGCGCGCGGCGAGCCCCTGCCCCGCACCCAGGACGAACTGGCGGTCCACGGCCATGCCATCGAGGCGCGGCTCTATGCCGAGGACCCGGAAACCGGTTTCCTGCCCGCCACCGGCACCTTGCGGCAGTTGCTGTTTGCCAGCGGACAGGGCGTCAGGATCGACACCGGAGTGGAAACCGGCAGCCGCATCGGCCTCGATTATGATCCAATGATCGCCAAGATCATCGCCCATGCCGACACGCGGGAGGCAGCGATCGACCGGTTGGTCGGCGCGCTGGATGCCACCGTGGTCGACGGGCTGAAGTGCAACCGCGCCTTTCTCGCGCGGCTTGCCGATCACCCGGCCTTCCGCGCCGGCGAAATCGATACCGGGTTCATCCCCCGTCACATGGACGCGCTGGGGCCGGGCCAGACGCCGCCGCCACCGGTGGTGCTGGCCGCCGCGCTGGGGATCGGCTTGCCGGCTCAGACCGGCGGGGCCGGGCCGTTCGCGCTGCCCTTCCGGCTCAACCTGCCCTACGAGCGCCAGGTCCACCTGTGGTGGGC
>NZ_WMHO01000203.1 GCF_010994245.1 Sandarakinorhabdus rubra | reverse complement strand
GCCGCCGCGAACAGCCGCGCCGCCTGCCGCCGCTCGCCCGCGGCCAGCTGCCGATAGGCCTGATCGGCCAGCGCAAAGGCCGTAGCCGGTGCGGCCTCTGCCGGCTGCCCTGTGGACAATGCTGCGGATGATGCTGCGAACGGTTCCACCGTTTCAGTGGATTGGGTTGTGGATGGCACTGTGGATGGAGGGGGCGCCACAACAGGCGCTGGGGGCAAGTCTGGGGATGGCCGTGGGGACAAGCGGGGCGCGGGCAATGGTGCGGTCACTGGCGACACGGCCGAAACGGGCGCGAGCATCGGCCGTTCGGCCTTCGCCGCCCACCGGCGCAGCAGCGCCGGTGGGCGGGTCATGAGCGACGGCGCCCCTCCGGCCGCCAGCCCGATCGCCAGCCGGCGGCTTTCGGCCGCAAGCTGTGGCGCCCGCCACGCCAGCCAGGCGATCAGCGCCAGGCCCAGGGCGGCCAGCGCCCGGAACGGCCGTCCTTCACCGGCAACCAGGTTCATCCAGCCTCCGGAAAGCGGTGCCGGGTCTTTTCCCAGGCCGGCGGCCGCCCGGCCTGCAGGGCCGCGCGATAGCGGCTGAGCGCCCGCAGCGCGGCCGCGGCATTGATGAGATTGCCGACCAGCGCGCGCGGGGTTGCCCACAGCGCTTCGGTTGGCCCACGCAGACGCGCTGTGAAAAAGATCCGCCAGCCCAGCCGCCAGCACAGCAGCGCCCAGTTCAGCCACAGCAGCAGGATTGTCCCCCTCCCCGCCACCGGTGGCAGCCGGGCGGCCTCGGGGCTCCACTGCCGCAGCAGCGCATCGATGCCCAGCAACAGCACCAGCCCATAGGCCAGGAGGGTAACGAGTGCCATCAACGGCGCCTTGCGGTCACGCAGCAGCATCCAGCGCTGCGCCGCCGGGCCCTGCCAGCCCAGCCGATCCCAGCCGGCCAGCGCGATGCCGGTGAGCCAGCGCGCCTTCTGCCGCACCGCCGCTTCCCACGTGGCCGGGAAATGCTCAGCCGTGCCCACTGGCGCACCGTCCTGCCAGTCCCACAGGATCAGCGCGGCGCCGCCCAAGCGGTGGATATGCTGGCCCAGCTCATAATCCTCGGTCAGGCTCAGCGCATCGAACGGCGCGCCGCCGCGCGAGGCGGCGATGCGCCCCAGCATGGCGCGATCGATGGCCACACCCACGCCGGCAGCCGGCACCGCCGCGCCCAGCCACTGGCGCACGGGAAGTTCCTTGGCGTGGCTTTCGGCAAATTCGTCGATGTAATGCCCGGCAATCAGCGGACTGGCCGCCTCGGCCAGCGGCAGCACCGGCAGCTGCACCATCGCATGATCGCCGATATGGCGGGCAAAGCTGGCCAGCGCGCGCGGGTGCGCCAGATCTTCGGCATCGTGCAGCACTATGGCGGCGAACGCCTGTCCGCTGCCCTGCTCATGGGCCAACATCGCCTGCCACAGGCTGTTGAGGCAATCGGCCTTGGTGGTGGGGCCTGGACGCGGTCCGATCACCGCCGTCAGGCGCGAGTCATTTATCGCCGCCACGGCGGCCTGGCTGTCTGGATCGTTGGGATAGAGCCCCACGAACACGTGATAGGCGGGCCACTCCTGCGTGCCGAGCAGGCGGCGCAGCATGGCGCCGATCACCGCTGCTTCGTCCCAGGCCGGCACGAGGATGGCAAAATGCGGCGGCTCGGCCGGTGGCGCCACGGCCGGCGGCGGCGCGGGCCCTTGCACCCGGCGCGGCATCACCAGCCAGGCCAGATCCACCGCCAGATCATCGAGGCCGTTGATGGCCACGACCAGCGCCACCAGCAGCAGCGCTTCGGCCAGCCCGACATGCCAGAGGGCAAGGAGCTGGGCGCCCGACAGTCCGGCGATCAGCATGAAGGGCAGAAGCAGGTTTGGATGCCCCGGTCGATCCAGGTTCCGGCAAACGGGGAGGGCCGTATGCGGAGAAGAAAGGTCAACCGGGGCACCCTCGGTACGGGTTGGGCTGGCGCAGGGTCAGTTCGCCAGTGCCCCCTCCCGGCCGATATGGATGGTTTCAGCCAGCATCTGGCCCGGCAATTCCCAGGCCTGGCCCAGACGTTCCAGCGTTTCCGCGTTGACCATGACCTGCAGCGCGGCGACCGCAGCCTCCCCCTCGCCGTGCGGCATGCCCAGCGGTTCGGCATCCCAGCCGATGGAGAGGAGGCTGGGCAGCCACGGCATGTGGGTGACCATCGTGTAGCGCGTGATGCCATGGGCCAGCGCATGTTCGAACAGCGCGATCGACAGCTGCCGGCGCACCTGCAGCGCCTCTGCCCGGTTGAGGCCGGGCGCGGTCACCAGCCGGGTAATCTCCCACACGTCCGGGCCCTGCGGCACGCCGCCTTCGCACAGGTGCGGGAAGACATCGCCAAGCAGATGCGGCCCGGTGGAGGGCAACAGCCTGACCGAGCCGAGGTGGCGGCCAGTCTGGCGCTGGTGGATGATCAGGTAGAGCGTATCGGCTTGGTCATAGGCATCGAGCTCGTGCAAGCCATCGGGCGACGTGAGGTCCCAGCCCAAGCGGTCCATCAGCACCGTCTTACGGTCCCGCAGCATGGCCGACGACAGGCCGTGGCGCGGATCGGCGCCATACTGGCGCACCCCTTCGGCCACGCCGTCGGCATCGGCCCAGCGCCCGGCAACGGCATTGATATCGCGGCTGGTGCCCATGGTTGCGGTGCCGAACATGCTGCAGATCCTCGATGTTAACGGCCTGCCTTTCAGGTGGTTGACGGGGCTTCGCCATATCCCTGAAAAGGGGCAATGACTTTGACCGGCGAAGCCCAGTATCTTGACCTGTTGTCACGTGTGTGGCGCAACGGCGCCGAACGGGCCGACCGCACCGGCACCGGCACCCGGGCGCTGTTCGGCGAGATGCTGAAGTTCGATCTGTCGGATGGCACGGTGCCGCTACTCACCACCAAGCGGGTGTTCTGGAAATCGGCGGTGAAGGAGCTGATCTGGTTCCTCTCCGGCGACTCCAGCATCCGCCCGCTGGTTGAACAGGGCGTGCACATCTGGACGGACTGGCCGCTGGATGCCTATCGCCGCGCCACTGGGGACGCCATCAGCCGCGACGCATTCGAGGCGCGCATCATTGCCGATGATGAATTTGCCGCGCGCTGGGGCGATCTGGGCCCCGTCTATGGCGTGCAATGGCGGCGCTGGCCGCGCTATGCCGCCAATGAGGACGGCAGCTATCGCGCCGACACGCCGGTCGACCAGATCAGCGAACTGGTCCATGGCCTCAAGCACAACCCGGCCAGCCGCCGCCACATCTTCACCGGCTGGAACGTGCCCGAACTGCACCGCATGGCGCTGCCGCCCTGCCACATGACCTACCAGTATTTCGTCGCTGATGGCCGCCTGTCGGGCATCCTCTATCAGAGGAGCTGCGATCTCGGCCTGGGCTTCCCGTTCAACATCTTCGAAGCGGCGCTGCTGATCCGCATGCTGGCCCAGCAGTGCGGCTATGAACCCGGCACCCTCACCTGGATGGGGGCGGATTGCCATGTCTATCTCAACCACGAACATCTGGTGACGGAGCAGCTGTCGCGCGCCCCCCACCCCTTCCCGCGCCTGTCCTTCGCGCGTCAGCCGGCGGACCTGTTCAGCTATGCGCTCGAGGATGTCATCATCGAGGGCTATGATCCGCACCCGCACATCGCGGCACCGGTGGCGGTATGAGCCTCGACATTACATTGGTGGTGGCCCGCGCCCGGAACGGCGTCATCGGGCGGGACGGTGGCCTGCCCTGGCATCTGCCGGCCGATCTGAAACGCTTCAAGGCGATCACCGTCGGCAAGCCGGTGGTGATGGGCCGCAAGACCTTCGAATCGATCGGCAAGCCGCTGCCCGGCCGCCACAATATCGTGCTGACGAGACAGGCCGGCTGGACGGCCGAGGGTGTCACGGTGGTGCCCAACCTCGCCGAGGCGGTGGCCGCCGCCGGGCTCGATCCCCGCGCGCGTGGTGACATCATGATCATCGGCGGGGCGGAGATCTATGCCCTTGCGCTGCCGGTTGCCACCCGCATCGAGTTGACCGAGGTGGACGCCGCGCCCGATGGCGACACCATCCTGCCGGCCTTCGATCCGGCGCGCTGGCGGGAAGTCGCCCGCGTCAGCCACCCGCCTGAGGGTGACCGGCCCGGCTTTGCCTTCGTCACGCTGGAAAGGCGCTGAAATGATCCGAGTGCTCTGGGGTGCAGCCGTGCTGCTGCTGGTGGCGGCGATCGGCTTTTTCGGCTTCGCGCCCGGCATCGTCGAGCGCGACATGAACCAGGTCACCGGCAAGGCCTGGCCGGTGTCGGCGCAAGCGAAGGCGCTGCACCGTCGGCTGATCATCGTCGATCTCCATGCCGACACGCTGATGTGGAAGCGCGACCTGTTGTCCGAAACCGATCAGGGCCATGTCGACCTGAAGCGGCTGGAGACCGGCAATGTGGCGCTGCAGGTGTTTTCCAGCGTCACCAAGACGCCTCGTAACCAGAATTACGACCGCAACAGCGGCGATACCGACAATATCACCCCGCTGGTCATCGCCCAGATGCAGCCGCCGGAAACCTGGACCAGCCTTGCCGAACGCTCGATCTGGCATGCCAAGAAGCTGCACGATGCCGTGGTGCGCGCCGAGGGCCGGCTGCGCGTGGTGCAGACGCGCGCCGACCTCACCCGCCTGCTCGCCGACCGCGCCGCCGGCAAACG
>NZ_WMHO01000202.1 GCF_010994245.1 Sandarakinorhabdus rubra | reverse complement strand
GATTGCGCCGCTGGGGCTGGATCGCGTCATCGACACCACCGGCGCCTCGCCGGTGATCCGCGCCGGCCTCGAGGCGCTGGCCAGCCGCGGGCAACTGGCGATGCTGGCGGTGACCGCGCCGGGCACCGAGGTGACGTTCAACCCCAACACGCTGCTCGGCGGGCGCAAGCTGGTCGGCGCGGTCGAGGGCGATGCCGATCCGCAGGCCTTCATCCCGTGGCTGATCGGCCGCCACCGCGCCGGGCATTTCAACCACGCGCCGCTGGTGCGCGAGTATCCGTTCAGCGCCATCAACGATGCGGTGGCCGACATGGTGGCCGGCCGCGTGGTCAAGCCGGTGCTGGTGATGGGCTGATTATTTGCCTGTGAACTGGGCGGGCCGCTTCTGCAGGAAGGCGGTGACACCCTCGGCAAAATCGGCGGTGCGCCCGGCGATGAGCTGGTGGCGGCGTTCCACCATCAACCCCTCGCTCAACGGTTTGTCGAGGCACTCGCGGATGCCCTGCCGAATGAGTGCATAGGAGCGCGTCGGCCCCTTCGCCAGTTTCTCGGCCACGGCACGGGTCGTGGCGGCCAGGTCGGCATCGTCCACCACCTTGTAGACGAGGCCCCAGTCCGCCGCGGTTTCGGCCGGGATCTTCTCGCCCAGCATCATCATCGCCTGTGCCCGCGCGCGCCCGGCAAGGCGCGGCAACAGCCAGGTGGAGCCCACGTCAGGAACCAGCCCGATGTTCACAAAGGCCTGCAAGAAATAGGCAGAACGCCCGGCAATCACGATGTCGCCGGCCAGCGCATAGGAACATCCGGCGCCCGCCGCCGGGCCATTGACCGAGGTGATGAATGGCACCGGCAGGGCGAACAGCCGTTCCAGCAGCGGGTTGAAATGGGTTTCCAGAACGGCGCCGGCATCAGGCGGCCCGGCCCGGCGCGCGCCGCCACCGGCACCGCCGCCGGCCAGATCGGCGCCAGAACAGAAGGCGCGGCCCGCCCCGGTCAGCACCAGCACGCGCGCCGTGCCTTCATCGCGCACCCGGTCCACCGCATCGATCATCTCGGCAATCACGCCGATGTGCAGCGCGTTCAGCGCCTGCGGGCGGTTGATGGTCAGCGTGGCAATGCCGTCCGCTTCCTCGAACAGGATATGCTCATAGGCCATGGCGTCTCTCCCTTTGGACCCGTGATATGGGCCTTCGGCAGGGGCGTCACCCCATCATTCAGCCAAGGTCGGGAAGCGTCTCCAGGATGGCCGCCAGGCAATCGCGGCCCAGCTGCATAGAACGTGCCGGTGACCAGCCGAATGTGGCGCAGGGCAGGTCGTCATTGTCCTTGAACGGCATTTCCAGCGTCATGGCGAGGCAGCCGAAACGCTGCGCCAGCTGGTTGGTGCTCATGGCAAGGTTGGCGGTGCCGGGCCGTGCCACCGGATAGCCCTTCGCCGTCTGGAAATCCGGCGACAGCCGCGCCAGCCGGGCCTTGAAATCGTGCAGGGACGTGAGCTGACGGTCGGTGATCGCCGGGATGCCCTCGAACCCGGCGATGAACACCTGCGGGATGGCTTCATCGCCATGCACGTCCATGGCGAGATGGCAGCCGGTCGCGTCCATGGCGGCCAGCACGGACAGCACCTCCGGGGAGCGTTCGGCCGACGGCGCGTGCCATTCGCGGTTGAGGTTCACGCCGGCGGCATTGGTGCGCAGATGGCCACGGAAGCTGCCATCGGGGTTGATGTTGGGCACGACATGGATGGTCGCCAACTGGCGCAGGCGGCGGGCCACAGGGTCGGCCGGATCGGTCAGCCGCTCCAGCGCACCTTCCATCCACCACTCGGCCATGCTTTCGCCGGGATGCTGGCGGGCATAGAGCCAGACCTGCCTGGGGCCATCGCCGATCACCAGTCGGTCGATGGGGCGGCCATCGAGGCTGTGGCCCAGCACATCGGACCTCACCCCCGGCCGCCCCGCGATTCGGGCGACCAGATCATGGTGCCGCTCCAGGCTATAGGGCGCGAAATAGGCGAACCACAGCTGGTCCACGGCGGGCGTCACCGTGATGATCAGCGTGCCGCCAGCCTGTTTCGCATCGAAACTGGTCTCGGCGCGGGTCCAGTGCTGGCGATCGTCGGAGACACAGGCGCGATAGCCCGGCCAGCCATCGGGATAGGCGCTGCCATTGAGGTCGATGATGCGGATGGTGCAGCGCTGGCCGCGCGCGCCCGACAGGCGGAAATGGAACCATTGGTAGAAATCGCTGTGCGCATCCTTGCGGATGCTCAGCACGATCTCGTGCGGGCCGCTGATCCGTTCGACCTTGATGTTGCCGGAATCAAAGCCGGCATCGATGCCGATCGCCATCAGGGCGCCGGCTTCACGCGCACGGTCTGGCCGCTGGGGCCGGGAAAGCCGGTCAGCAGCGCGCGGGCCAGGCGCGGCACGGCAGCGATGGCGTTGCTGCCGTCAACCGTGTCGCTGGCGCGGCCCTCCCACTGCACGCTGCCATCGGCAGTGCGGCGGATCTGCAGCGACAGTGTCGCCATGGTGACTGTGCGGGTGCGGTTGCCGCCCACCGGCACCGCGACGCCGCCGCCCACGCCGACATTGCGGCCGCCGGTCATGCCGCCGATACCGATGCTGAACGGCGATTGGCGCTGTTCCTCGCGGCTGCTGCTCTCCAGCCGCAGCGTGGCGCGCAGCATTGACGGTTGCCCGGCGGCCACCGGCTGGAAGCCGGCGCGGGCCAGTTCGGCGGCCAACGCGCTGGCCTGGGTGGCAAAGTCCAGGCTGTCGGCGGCGACGCCTTCGGGCGGCACCACCGCGATGGTCTGCCCGGCCAGCGGTTGTGACAGGTGGAAGCGTGTGACTTCGATGGGCGCCGGGCCGCCAGCACAGGCGGCCAGCGCCAGCGCGGCCAAAACCGGAATCAGGGGCTTCATGGTCATCACGTCACCTGCAGCCTGTTTGCATCTGAAGCAGTTACGCCTTTGGTGGCATGCCAGTTGCACGCCTGCAAGCTGCTCAGGCGACGGCCGTTGCCTCCAGTTCGACCATCACCGCCGGATCGAACAACGCGCTCACGCCCAGCAGCGTGCAGACCGGCTGCACTCCGTCGGCGGCAAACAGGGGCACGATCTCTCCGGCCTTCGCCATGAAGCCCGGGACATCGGTGGTGTAGAAGTTCAACCGCACCACGTTGGTCGGCGCCATGTCGGCAGCGGCCAGCACGTCCTTCAGATTGGCCCAGGCGCAGGCAAACTGGGCCACCAGGTCGTCGGGATGCAGTGGGCTGCCATCGGCATCGGTGGACGTCTGCCCGGAGAGGTAGAGGGTGCGGCTGCCGCCCTTCACCTCGATGGCGTGGTGCATGTTGAAGTGTTGCAGCCACGGTGTCGGGTCTATGCTGCGCCGTTCCATGTCGTTCCCCCCGCTGCTGGCACTGTTGTGCCAGACAATAGCGTCTCACAGGGCAGGGGGGCTGGCAATTGGTGGGGGGAGCGCATTGCCATCCGTGTTGACAAAGCCGCGTTGCTCCCTTAGCGCCACGACCTCGCATTTCCACCTGATTCACCTTCGGATGACGCCATGAAGATCCGCAACAGCCTGAAGAGCCTGAAGGCCCGCCACCGCGATTGCCAGGTGGTGCGCCGCCATGGCCGCACCTACGTGATCAACAAGACCAACCGCCGCTTCAAGGCCCGCCAGGGTTGAATCCGGTGCCGCCCGCCGCTGGTGGGCCGGTTGTTGACAATGCCCCCGCCCACCGGCGGGGGTTTTGTCGTTTATGGAAGGGCGCATGAAGGCAGTCGTCTTCGACGTCGGCAATGTCCTCTATGGCTGGGACATACGCGCGCTCTACGCCAAGCTGATCAATGATCCGGCGCGGCTGGACTGGTTCTGCCGCACGGTCGTCACCCCCGAATGGCATTTCCAGCATGATCTGGGGCGCCCCTTTGCCGAAACCAGCGCCGAGCTGATCGACCGCTTCCCGGCCGAAGCCGATCTGATCCGCGCCTTCGGCCCGCGCTTTACCGAGACAATCACGGGCGAGATCCACGGCATGGACGCCATCATCGCGGGTCTCGCCGCGCGCGGCGTGCCTATGTTTGCCATCACCAATTTCTCGGCCGAATTCTGGACACGGTTTCGCCCCGGCGCGCGGCTGATCGATCCGCTGCGCGGCGTGATCGTCTCGGGTGAGGAGCGGCTGGCCAAGCCCGATCCGGCCATCTACGCGCTCGCGCTGCGCCGCTTCGACCTCAAGCCCGGCGAGGCGCTGTTCGTCGACGACCGGGCCGACAACGTGGCGGCCAGTGAGGCCAACGGCTTTCACGGCCACCTGTTCGATGGTGCGGCAGGGTTGACAGCCCGGCTGTCCGCCGCAGGCCTCCTGGCCTAGTAGCCCTTCAGCTCGTCCCCGGTCAGCCGCACGACGTGGACGACGTTAGTGGTTCCCGGCGTCGAGAAAGGCACGCCGGCGACCAGCACCAGCGGATCGCCGCCGCGCGCGATGCCTGAGCGCAGCGCCATGCGCTTCGATTTGGCCACCATCTCCTCGAAGTTGGTGACATCGCGCGTCACCACCGCGTGCACGCCCCACACCAGCGCCATGCGCCGCGCCGTGGCCTGCGAGGGGGTCAGGCACAGCACGGGGATGGCGGCGCGCTCGCGGGCCACCCGCCGCGCCGTTGAGCCCGAGATGGTGAAGCACACCAGCGCCCTCGCCGCGATGGTGCGGCCCACCTCTGCGGCGGCCGCGGTGATC
>NZ_WMHO01000201.1 GCF_010994245.1 Sandarakinorhabdus rubra | reverse complement strand
AGCACCGGCAGGCCCAGCGCCGCCAGCGCCAGCCAGCCCAGCACCCCCAGCACGCCGGCGCCGCCGGCCAGCGCACCGGCCAGGCAGACGATCAGCGATTGCAGGGTGACCGGTACCGGCCCGAGTTCAAGGGACAGCGGCGCGGCGAGGCACAGGGCAAGGGTGGTGGCGAGGCCGCCAACCAGCGGCGACAGCAGGCGGCGCATCAATTGCCGGCGGAAACGCGCCCGGTCTTCTTCATGGCGCCGGCCACTTCCGGCGGCATGTAGCTTTCATCGTGCTTGGCCAAAATGGTGTCGGCGCGGAACGTGCCGGTGGCGGGATCGAGCTTGCCTTCGGCGATGACGCCCTGCCCTTCGCGGAACAGGTCGGGCAGGATGCCGGTGTAGGTGACCGGCACGGTCTCGGCCATATCGGTGACGACAAAGCGGATGGTGGCGCCGTCGCGCTCGATCGAGCCTTCCTTGACCATACCGCCCAGCCGGATCGCCGCCGTGGGGGCCGGGCCCTTGGCGAGATCGGCAGGGGCATAGAAATAGGTCGCCTTGTCGCCCAGCGTCGAAAATGCCAGCGCCCCGGCGCCGCCCAGCGCGCCCAGCGCACCCAGCACCAGCCACAGCCTTTGATGCTTTGCCTTCACCTTTGGGCCTTCATTTGCGCTTGACCTCATCCGCGCGCTTCTCGGCAGCGGTCATGCTGATGTAGGCCCAGGCCAGGAGCCCCACAAGGCCGACCAGCGTGATGGCATAGGCCGGCCAGATGAAGCTGGCCCACAGGTCCGGGCGGGCAACAACGCCGTCCATCATGCCAGCGCCTCGGCCAGTCGCCGGCTGCGCGCCTCGATGCGCTGCTGCGCCAGCATCGCCCGCATCCGCATCAGCACGATGGCGGCGAACAGGAAGGAAAAGCCGGCCACCGACAGCAGCAGCGGGGTCAGCAGTTCCGGCGCAATCTTGGACGAGGCGTTGACCACGGAGATGGAGCTGCCCTGGTGCAACGTGTTCCACCATTCGACGCTGTACTTGATGATCGGCAGGTTGATGACGCCGACCAGCGCCAGGATGGCCGCCGCCCGGCCCTCGCCGCCCTTTTCCGCCTCGCTGGCACTCAAGGCCAGATAGCCGAGATAGAGGAACAGCAGCACCAGCATGGAGGTCAGCCGCGCATCCCACACCCAGTAGGTGCCCCATGTCGGCTTGCCCCACAGCGCGCCCGAAACGAGGCAGATGGCCGTGAAGGCGGCACCTGCGGGCGCGATGGCCCGGGCCGCAATCGTGGCCAGCGGGTGGCGCCAGATCAGTGCGGTGGCCGAGGCGATGGCAAGGCTCAGATAGCCGCCGGCGCCCAGCCAGGCGGCTGGCACATGGACATACATGATGCGCACGCTTTCACCCTGCTGATAATCGGGCGGGCTGTTGAAAAGCCCGATCCAGAGGCCGGCCGCGGTGAGCGCCAGGCCGAGCAGCGCCACGATGGGCGTGGCAACACGGGCGATCTTCAGGAATCGCGCGGGGTTCGCATAACGGTGCACGCTGGCCTTCTAGTCAGATGGGCTGGGTGAGGGAAGGGGGCGTGGTGGCGCGGCCGCGCAGCCCCTACCCCAGCCGCGCCAGCGCCGCCTGCAGACGCTCGGCCTCGGCGGTGCGCGCTGCATGGTCCTCGCGGGCCTTGTCCACGGCTTCGGGCTTGGCCTTCTCGGTGAAGCCGGGGTTGGCGAGGCGCCCGGCCAGCGCGTCGCGTTCCTTAGCGCAGGCGGCAAGCGCCTTTTCCAGCCGCGCCTTCTCGGCCGCGAGATCGATCACATCGCCCAGCGGGATCAGGATGGTCGCCTCGCCATGCACCACGGCGAGCCGCCCGCCGGCAGCCAGCTCTCCCGGCACGATACGTGCCAGCCGCTCGATGGCGGCGGCGTTGGCGGCAAGGCGGGCGAGGGTCTCGGGCGTGGCGCCGTCCACAGCATAGGCCAGCTTGGCCGACGGCGGCACGTTCACTTCGGTGCGCGCCGAGCGGACTTCGGAGATCAGGCCGATCAGCCAGTCGATATCGGCGCTGGCCTCCGCATCGGCGGGCAGCGCGTCGGTCGCCACCCAGCGGGCAAGGATCAGGTCACCGCGCTCCGCCAACTGGTGCCACAATTCCTCGGTGAGGAACGGCATCACCGGGTGCAGCATGACGAGGATCTGGTCGAGCGTCCAGCCGGCCACCGCGCGCGTCTCGGCGGCGGCGGCGGCATCGGCGCCATCAGCCAGCAGCGGCTTGATCAGCTCCAGATACCAGTCGCAGAAGCGGCTCCAGACTAGGCGATAGATGGCATCGGCATAGGCATCGAAGCGAAATTGCGCGATGGCCTGCTCCAGCGCCGTGGCGCAGGCCTTCACCTCCCCAATGATCCAGCGGTTGACCGGTTGGCTTGCTGCCGGCGGCAGCAGGTCGGGGTGGCCAGCGATGCCGTTCATCTGGGCAAAGCGCGCCGCGTTCCACAGCTTGGTGGCGAAGTTGCGATAGCCCTCGATGCGGCTTTCGTTGAGCTTGATGTCGCGCCCCTGCGTTTCCATCGCAGTGAGCGTGAAGCGCAGCGCGTCCGCCCCGTATTTCTCGATCAGGCCTAGCGGATCGACCGTGTTGCCCTTCGACTTCGACATCTTCTGGCCCTGCGCATCGCGCACCAGGCCGTGGCAATAAACGGTGCGGAACGGCACTTCGCCTTGGAAGTGCAGTCCCTGCATCATCATGCGCGCCACCCAGAAGAAGATGATGTCGAAGCCGGTGACAAGCACATCGCCGGGATAATGGCGCGCCAGATCAGCCGTCTGTTCCGGCCATCCCAGCGTGCCGAACGGCCACAGCGCTGAACTGAACCAGGTGTCGAGCACATCCTCGTCGCGGGTCAGCGGCACGCCGGCGCCGGCCTGTGCCTGCGCCTCCGCCTCGGTCTCGGCGACGAACACCTTGCCATCGGGCCCATACCAGGCCGGGATGCGGTGGCCCCACCAAAGCTGCCGGCTCACGCACCAGGGCTGGATATTCTCCATCCAGTTGAAATAGGTCTTCTCCCAGGTTGCCGGCACGAAGCGGGTGCGGCCATCGTGGACGGCTGCGAGGGCGTCCTTCGCCAGTTCGCCGGCGTTCACATACCATTGGTCGGTCAGATACGGCTCGATCACCACGCCCGAGCGGTCGCCATAGGGGACCTGGTGGCGGTGCGGCTCGATCTTGTCGAGCAGGCCCAGGGCCTCGAAATCCGCCACCACGCTGGCGCGCGCTGCCTCACGGGTGAGGCCGCGATAATCGGGCGGGCAGGTGTCGGCCATGGTGGCATCCGGGTTCATCAGGTTGATGAGCGGGATGCCGGCCTGGGGATGGCGCTGATAGACTGCGAAATCGTTGAAATCATGGGCAGCGGTGATCTTCACCGCGCCTGAACCAAAATCGGACTCCACCATCGGATCGGCGATGATCGGGATCAGCCGATCGACCACCGGCAGGCGGCAGCGCTTGCCGACCAGGCGGCGATAGCGCTCGTCATCGGGGTGCACGGCCACCGCGCCATCGCCCAGGATGGTTTCGGGCCGGGTGGTGGCAATCGCGATGAAGCCGCTGCCGTCTTCCAGCGGATAGCGGAAGTGCCACAGCTTCCCGTCCACCTCGCGATACTCGACCTCCAGATCGGAAATTGCGGTCTTCAGCTTCGGGTCCCAGTTCACCAGCCGCTTGTCGCGATAGAGCAGGCCCTGCCGGAAGAGCTCGACAAACACCTTGTTGACGGCGGTGTTGAAGCCGGCGTCCATGGTGAAGCGTTCATTCTGCCAGTCGCAGCTGGCGCCCAGCCGGCGCAATTGGCGGGTGATGG
The DNA here is from genome assembly GCF_010994245.1 of Sandarakinorhabdus rubra. Lineage (GTDB taxonomy): Bacteria > Pseudomonadota > Alphaproteobacteria > Sphingomonadales > Sphingomonadaceae > Sandarakinorhabdus > Sandarakinorhabdus rubra. Next base: position 906 of record NZ_WMHO01000201.1, on the reverse strand, counting down.
TGCCGCCGCTCTCGGCCTTCCATTCCCACACCTTGGCTTCGAAGGCGTCGCGGCCCATGGCGGTGCGCCCCGGTTGCTGCGTTTCGGCCAGCTGGCGTTCCACCACCATTTGCGTCGCGATGCCGGCATGATCGGTGCCGACGATCCAGCGCGCATCGCGGCCCTGCAAGCGGTGCCAACGGATCAGCACGTCCTGCAGCGTGTTGTCGAGCGCGTGGCCGATATGCAGCGAGCCCGTCACGTTGGGCGGCGGGATGACGATGGTGAAAGGCTGGGCATCCGGGCGCTGCGGGCGGAAGGCGCCGCTCTGCTCCCAGTGCTGGTACCAGCGCTGTTCAAAGGCCTCGGGGTCGAAAATCCGGTCGATCATGGCCGCCGCGCATAGCCGCTGCCGGGCGGGCGGCCAACCGGAAAACCGGCGATTACAGCTTGCCGGTCAGGCGGCGGATCTCTTCACGGGCCAGCTTTTCCACGATCTCCGGCATGTTGGCATCGAGCCAGGCCTGCACATGGCTGGCCAGCAGCGAGCGAATCAGCTCGTCCAGGGTCATGCTGGCAACGCCGGGCGTGATCGCCACATCGGCCAGCGGCACCGGCGGTGGCGCTTCGGCAACAACCGGCGGCGGCGCATCGTCTCCCTCATCGGCCGGCGACATCACGCGGGCTCGGATGGACGCAAGAATGGCATCAAGGGTGGCCGGGCTTTCGGTCATGGCAACATTGGTTACGCCATGATGAAGCAAAGCGCCAGATTGATGCTGTCCATTCAGAAGGCAAATTCGCGCGCAGCGGCAAAGCCCGGCAGGTCGGGCGCCGCCATCTCGATGAAGGGCTGGCCGCGCGGCCGGCCATCGGCGCCCAGCGGGCCCACGAAGCCGCGGCCCACTCCGGCTTCGCGCAGCACGG
>NZ_WMHO01000200.1 GCF_010994245.1 Sandarakinorhabdus rubra | reverse complement strand
CCGGCGCATCGGCCATTCCCAAGGCCGGCCGCCGTGGCTCCGGCCTTGGCGAGGCCCCGGCCGGCGCCTGATCCCGACCGGGGCATGACGGCCCGCCCCGACCGGCTGCTGGCCGAACTGGAAGCGCCGCGTGCGCTGCGCCGGTTCGGCAGCGGCTGGTATGCCGGGCTGTTCGCCTTCCTGTTGGGCATTGCCGGGCTGGGGTTGGTGCTGTCGCTGCGCTTCCCGGCCCTCTTGTCCACGCCGGAACTGGCACCGGTCTATCGCTCCGGGCTGCTGCGCCCGGCCATTCAGGCCATGATCCTCGCCAGCTGGGCATTGGCCGTGGTGTCGCTCCTGCTCGGCCGCTATCGGCTTCTGGGCACCAGTGCGCTCGGCCTGGCCCTCTGCGCCAGCCTGATCGGCACCGGGGCGCCGGATAGTAGCGCCGCCGGGCCGCGTGGCCTGTTCTTCGGGGTGGATTTCTTCATCCTCAACATGGCGCTGTCGGGCCTGATCTTCGCACCGCTGGAGCGGCTGTGGCCGCACATCCGGGAACAGCGGCTGTTCCGCGGCGAATGGCAGGTCGATCTCGTCTATTTCCTGTTGAGCTCGATGCTGGTGCAGGTGGTTGCCTTCATCACCTTCGGGCCGTCGCGGCTGCTGCTGGCGCACAGCGAGGCTCTTGCCGGCGTGCGCGCCGCGATCGGCAGCTTGCCGCTGGTGGTGCAGGTGCTGGCCATCATGCTGCTCACCGATCTCATCCAGTACTGGCTGCACCGCGCCTTTCACCGCCTGCCCTTCCTGTGGCGCTTCCATGCCGTGCATCACAGCGCGCGGGCGATGGACTGGCTGGCCGGATCGCGGCTGCATTTCCTGGAAATCGCGGTGGTGCGCGGCCTCACAACGGTGCCGATGTTCACGCTGGGCTTCGCGCCCGAAGCGGTGCAGATCTACGTTGCCATCGTCTATCTGCACAGCGCGCTGATCCACGCCAACATCGGCGCTGAGCGGGACTGGTGGGGCCACTGGATCGCCACGCCGCGCTATCACCACTGGCACCATGCCGCCGATGCCGAAGCGGTGGACCGCAACTTCGCCATCCACTTCCCGCTGCTCGACAAATTGTTCGGTACCTTCCACCTGCCGCCCGGGCGTTGGCCGAGCCACTATGGCGTCGCCGATCCGGTGCCGGTGGGCTGGTGGCCGCAATTCCTCTATCCGTTGCGGCGGATGGGGCGGCGCTGATCAGCCTTCGCTTTCGTCCCCATGCTCGCCCGGTTCGCGGCCCAGGGCGGGCTGGGTGAAGGCATAGACCGCCAGCGCCACCAACGCCGCCGCGCCCAGCCAATAGGTGACGGACGGGCCGATCTGGTAGAGGCCGATGCCGATGGCCGGCGCCGCGATGAAGCAGCTGCCATTGACCGAGGTGACGGCGCCGGCGACGCCGCCCTGCTCGGCGCGCGACACAGCCAGGCTGGCGCCGGCGGTGAAGCCGGGCCGGGCCAGGCCATAGCCCATGCTCATCAGGGCAAAGGCCAGCACCAGCGCATAGAGGCTGACCGACAGCGCGATGCCGGCCGTGCCGACAGCGGCCAGCAGCGTGCCCCAGCGCATCAGGGCCGGCGGGGTCAACCGCAACTGCGGGATCAGCACCCACTGCGCCAGCAGGGTGGAGAAGGCGCCGGCCATGAAAATGAGCGCGATCGACTGCTGCGAGGCCAGGGCATCCCCGCCCAGCGTGTCGATCACCAGGAAGCCGATCGCCTGGCCGGTGGCGGCCTGGATCGAGCCGGACACGAAGCCGAAGATCATGAAGGGCAGGATGCGGCTGTCCTTGATGCTCAGCCGCTTCGGCCGCCCCGCGGCGGCGGCCTTGACGCTGGCGCCAGTGGTGGCACCGGCCAGGCTGGGTTCGGACGAAGGCGCACCACTGCCGCTCTGCGGCCGCCCGGTGGCATGGGTGGGATCATCATCCGGCAGCACCCGCGCCACCGCGATCATGACCAGCGCCGCGATGGCGGCAAAGGCGAACATCGGCCCGGACAGGCCGAACGGCGCCAGGATGAACAGCGGCGCCACCGCGGGGCCGATGATGGTGCCGAGCCCGAAGGCCGATGACAGGCTGGACAGGGCGGCGGTGCGATCAGCCTCGCTGGTACGCCCGGCCACATAGGCCTGCGCCGCCGGATTGGCCGCCGAACCGAAGATGCCGAACAGGCTGCGCAGCGAGGCGAACAGCAGGAATGTGGCTATGGGGGCCAGCCAGCCGTTCAGCCCGGCATAGATGGCGATGCCGCAACCCGCCATCGACACCATGAAGCCCAGCGAGCCGAGCAGCATCAGCCGTCGCCGGCCACGAATGTCGCTCTGTCGTGCCCAATAGGGGGCGCTGATCGTCCAGAGCAGGGCGGACAGCGAGAAGATCACCGCCACCAGCATGTCGGGCAGGTGGATCACGCGCGCGATGGCGGGCAGCACCGTCTGCAGCGCGGTATTGCCGGCCGCCACCGTGAGCAATGCAGCGAAGACCACGGCAAATTCCCGGCGCGGCAGCGACGAGGCGCCAAGACCGGCAACAGGATTTCCCGGAGACTTTGGTGTGTGCACGCCCCCGCTAATGGGCTGCCGGAGCGCGGCTGCCAACCCGTTACTTTGCCCGTATCAGTCCCGCCAGTCGCTGCACGTCCGCCACATATTCCGCTTCGGCCAGGCCGGCGTGCTTCAGCCCGGCAGCGGCATTGGCGAGCATGCGGGCCAGCGCGTCGGCATCTGCCAGCCCGGCTTCGCCCAGCCGGCGGGCCAGCAGCGCCACAAAGCGCGCCGTGCTGGCCTGGTGAAGATCGGCGGTCAGGCTGCCGGCCACCGCCAGGATCTCGTCGGCATGCGGGCTGGCGTTGCACAGGCGCTGGATGGGCAGGTCCTTCGCCAGGATGGCAGCGGCAAGGCCCTGGGCCGGATCGGTCCCGGCCGGCCAGGCCCGTTCGGCAGCAATGGCGGCATCGGCCAGCAGCGCCTCGGCGACAGCGCGGAACACCGCCTCCTTGCCGCAGAACATCAGGTAGAGCGCCGGGCGCGACATGCCTGCGGCCGCCGCGATGTCGGCCATGGTGCAGCGCCGGTAGCCATGGGCAGCAAAGGCGCCGATCGCGGCGGCCACCACGCGGGCACGGCGGTCTTCGGCGGCCGGGTTTGACATATTGGACGACATTTGTCAGTCTGTAACACGCTTGGGCAAGAATCGGCAAGTCAGGCAGGGAGCCTCGCAATGGCAGTGGAACAGGGCAAGGTGCTGGTCACCGGCGCGTCGGGTTATATCGCTGGCTTCGTGATCAAGGCGCTGGTGCGTGAGGGCTGGCCGGTGCGCGGCACCATTCGCTCCCTCGCCCGCGCGGACGAGGTGCGCGCCACGCTGGGCCTGCCCGATCTGGAGCTGGTGGCCTGTGACCTGATGCGCGACGACGGCTGGGCGGAGGCGATGGACGGCATCAGTCACGTCCAGCACATCGCCTCGCCGATCCCGGCCGGCGAGCCGAAAGACCCCGACGAGCTGATCGTGCCGGCGCGCGAGGGTGCGCTGAGGGCGCTGCGCTTTGCCCATGCCGCCGGGGTGAAGCGCGTGGTGATGACCAGCAGCATGGCCGCCATCGCCTATGGCCATGGCGAAGCCCGCGCGCCCCTCACGGAAAGCGACTGGTCGAACCTGCAGAGCCTCGAGGCCTATGCCTATATCAAGTCCAAGACGCTGGCCGAACGCGCGGCGCGTGACTGGATGGCGGCCAATGGCGCGCCGATGGAATATGTGTCCATCAACCCGGCCGCCGTGCTGGGCCCCGTGCTTGGTCCGGACTTTTCGACCAGCCTTGAAGTGGTCAAGAAGCTGATGGACGGGGCCTTGCCCGGCCTGCCCAACCTGGGCTTCGGTGTGGTCGACGTGCGCGATGTCGCCGATCTGCATGTGCTGGCGATGATAACGCCGGGCCTCGACGGTGAACGCTTCATCGCGCAAGGGCGCTTCATGTGGATGCGCGAGGTGGCACAGGTATTGAAGGACGGGCTGGGCAGCCAGGCCCGCCGGGTACCGACGCGCGGCCTGCCCGATTGGCTTATGAAGCTGCTCGCCAACTTCGATCCCACCGTGAAGATGGTGGTGCCCGAACTCGGCCGCCGCCGCGAGGCCAGCGCCGCGCATGCGCTCGACCGGCTGGGCTGGCGCACCCGCGATGAACGCGAGACCATCCTCGATTGCGCGCGCAGCCTGATCGGGAAGGGGCTGGTGAAGGCCTGATCTGCCTTCAGGGCACCACCTGCCCGCGCGCCATCACCCATTTCACCTGCGCCAACTGGTTTGCGTCGGCGGTGGGATCGCCATCGGTGGCGATGATGTCGGCGGATTTGCCCGGCTCCAGCGTCCCGATCTCGGCGGCAAGGCCCAACAGCTCGGCCGCCCCGCTGGTGGCGCTCACCAGCACTTCGCGCGGGCTCATTCCGCCATAGGCCACCATGTCGGCCGCCTCCTCGCCGTTGCGGCCGTGGGCGAACACGCCGGCATCGGTGCCGAAGGCGATGCGCGCGCCGGCCTTTCTGGCCGCGATAATCTGCTTGCCGCGGCGTTCCAGGATGGCGCGCACCTTGGTTTCCACCACCGGCGTGTAGGCACCGGTGCCGAGCCGCTCGCCGGTTTCGCGGAACGGCAGCAGCGTCGGCACCAGCCAGCCGCCGGTCGCGGCCAGCGCCTTGGCGCCGGCCTCGTCGGTGAAGCTGCCATGCTCCACCGAATC
>NZ_WMHO01000020.1 GCF_010994245.1 Sandarakinorhabdus rubra | reverse complement strand
GCAGCGTCGCGATGCGCAGCGACTTTCCGGGCTTCAACAGCGGGAGCGCGCGGCTGCCAGCGCGGGTGGCGGCGCGCAGGCCGGCGGCATCGCCGTCGAAGCACAGGATCGGTTCATCCACCAGCCGCCAGGCCAGCGCCAATTGCGTCTCGGTCATCGCCGTGCCCAGCGGCGCCACCGCCTCGGCGATGCCGGCCTGGGCGAGGCCGATCACGTCCATATAGCCTTCCACCACGATCAGCCGGTTCACCTTGCGTGCCGCCGGCCCGGCGAGATCGAGATTGTAGAGCAGCCGTCCCTTGTCGAAGAGCGGGCCATCGGCGCTGTTCAGATACTTGGGCTGCACATCGCCCAGCGCGCGGCCACCAAAGCCCACCACGCGCCCGCGCCGATCGCGGATCGGGAACATCAGCCGGCCGCGGAAGCGGTCGAACGTCTCGCCATCCTCCGACTTGCCGATCAGGCCGGCCTCCAGCAGCTTCTCGGCCGTGGCCTCCTTCAGGTGGCCGCGCAGCGCCGTGCGGCTGTCGAGCGAGAAGCCCAGCCCGAACTGCTTGCGCGTTGCATCCTTCACTCCGCGCCGGTCGAGATAGGCGCGCGCCGCCGCACCCGCCTCGCCGGCCAGTTGCGCCTGGAACCACTGCGCCGCCTTGCTGGTGAGATCTGCAAGGCTGTCGGCCACTTCGGCCTTGGCCCTGGCGTCGGGGGAGGGGGCCGGCACTTCCAGACCGGCTTCGGAAGCCAGCTGCTTCACCGCCTCCATGAACGGCAGGCCCATGTTGTCGGTGAGGAAGCGGATCACGTCGCCATGCGCGCCGCAGCCGAAGCAGTGATAGAAGCCCTTGTCGTCGTTGACGTAGAAGCTCGGCGTCTTCTCGTTGTGGAAGGGGCAGCAGCCCTTCATCTCGCGCCCGGCGCGGGTGAGCTTTACGCGCCGGCCCACCACGCCCGAGACGGGCACGCGGGCACGCAGTTCGTCGAGGAAGGCCGGCGACAGGCTCAGGAGAGGGCCGCCTTCACCAGCCCGCTGGCCTTCGACATGTCGAGCTTGCCGGCAAAGCGTTCCTTCACGGCGGCCATCACCCGGCCCATGTCCTTCACGCTGCTCGCGCCCAGTTCAGCGACCACGCCCCTGATGGCGGCCAGTGCCTCGGCCTCGTCCATCTGCTTGGGCAGGAAGCCTTCGATCACCGCCAGCTCGGCGCGTTCGGCATCGGCCAGTTCGGTTCTGTCGCCCTTCACATACATCTCGATCGATTCGCGGCGCTGCTTGGCCATCTTCATCAGCACGTCGGCCACCACCACGTCGTCGTCGGCCGGTGCGGCGCCGGTCCTCAGCTCGATGTCCTTGTTCTTCAAGGCGGCCGAGATCAGCCGCAGCGCGCCCAGCCGGGCGGTGTCCCTGGCCTTCATCGCCTCGGTGGTGGCGGCCTTGATGGCGTCGCGGAGCATGTTCGGCCTCGTGGGGTGATAATCGGGTTGCGTCTGCCTGCCAGATAGCGTCTTGAACCGCGAAAGAACAGATTGACGGGCGGCGCGGGCGCCCCTATCCGCCCAGCCGTTTGTCCGCCAGAGTAGCCCGCCGCACAAAAGGAACCCCCAGCATGGCCGTCGCCAAAGCGCCCGTCCAACCCAAAGGTGCGACGGGGGTATTGGTGCTGGCCGATGGCAGCGTGATCTGGGGCCATGGCTTTGGCGCCGAAGGGGTTGCGGTCGGCGAAGTGTGCTTCAACACCGCGATGACCGGATACCAGGAAGTGATGAGCGACCCCAGCTATGCCGGGCAGATCATCACCTTCACCTTCCCGCACATCGGCAATGTCGGCGCCAACAACGAGGATATCGAATCGGCCAACCCGCACGCGCTGGGCTGCGTGGTGCGCGAACCCGTCACCGCCGCCGCCAATTTCCGCAGCCAGCGCCGCTTTGATGACTGGATGAAGGCCTGGGGGCGCATCGGGGTGTCTGGCGTCGACACCCGCGCGCTGACCAAGCGCATCCGCGAAGGTGGCGCGCCCAACGGCGTCATCGCCCACAACAAGGCCGGGCAGTTCGACGTGAAGAAGCTGCTCAGCCAGGCCAAGGCGTGGCCGGGGCTGGAGGGGATGGACCTCGCCAGCGTGATTTCCGCCACCCAGAACTACAGCTGGGATGATGGCCTGTGGACGCTGGCCGGCGGCTATGCCGTCCACAGCGGCAACCCGAATGGCCCGCACGTGGTCGCCATAGATTATGGCATGAAGCGCAACATCCTCAGGAACCTCGTCGCCGCCGGGGCCCGTGTCACGGTGGTGCCGGCGACCGCGACGTTCGACGAGATCATGGCGCTGAAGCCCGATGGCATCTTCCTGTCGAATGGCCCCGGCGATCCGGCCGCCACCGGCATCCATGCCGTGCCGACCATCCAGAAGATATTGAATGCCGGTCTGCCGTTGTTCGGCATCTGCCTTGGCCACCAGCTGCTCGGCCTCGCGGTCGGCGCCAGGACGGTGAAGATGACGCAAGGGCACCGCGGCGCCAATCACCCGGTGAAGCGGCTGGAGGACGGGCGGGTGGAGATCACCTCGATGAACCATGGCTTTGCCGTCGACACCGACACGCTGCCCGCCACTGCGCGGCCCACCCACATCTCGCTGTTCGACGGCACGCTGGCCGGCCTGGAGCTCACCGACCGGCGGGCGTTCAGCGTGCAATATCACCCCGAAGCCAGCCCCGGCCCGCAGGACAGCATCTATCTGTTCGAGAAGTTCGTGGGCTCCCTTGGCTTGAACCGGAACGCCTGATGCCCAAACGCACCGACATCCAGTCCATCCTCATCATTGGCGCCGGTCCGATCATCATCGGCCAGGCCTGCGAGTTCGATTATTCGGGCACGCAGGCGGTCAAGGCACTGAAGGCCGAAGGCTATCGCATCATCCTGGTCAACTCCAACCCGGCCACGATCATGACCGATCCGGAGCTGGCGGACGCGACCTATGTCGAGCCAATCACGCCCGCCATCGTCGCCAAGATCATCGCCAAGGAACGCCCCGATGCGGTGCTGCCCACCATGGGCGGGCAGACGGCGCTGAACACCGCGCTGGCGCTGGCGCGCGACGGCACGCTGGAAAAATATGGCGTGCAGCTGATCGGCGCCGACGCCGAGGCCATCGACAAGGCCGAGGACCGGCTGAAGTTCCGTGACGCGATGGACAAGATCGGGCTCGAATCCCCGCGCAGCCGCATCGCCCACACGGTGGAGGAGGCGCTGGCGGCGCTCGAGCATGTTGGCCTGCCATCGATCATCCGGCCCAGCTTCACGATGGGCGGCACCGGTGGCGGAATCGCCTACAACCGGGAGGAGTTCATCCGCATCGTCACCGGCGGGCTCGACGCCAGCCCCACCACCGAGGTGCTGGTGGAGGAGAGCGTGCTGGGCTGGAAGGAGTATGAGATGGAGGTCGTGCGCGACAAGCACGACAATGCCATCATCATCTGCTCCATCGAGAACATCGATCCGATGGGCGTCCACACCGGCGATTCGATCACCATCGCGCCGGCGCTGACGCTGACCGACAAGGAATATCAGATCATGCGCAACGCCAGCATCGCGGTGTTGCGGGAAATCGGCGTAGAAACAGGGGGTTCCAACGTCCAGTTTGCAGTGAACCCGAAGGATGGCCGCCTGGTCGTCATCGAGATGAACCCGCGCGTCTCGCGCTCCTCGGCGCTGGCCTCGAAAGCAACGGGCTTTCCCATCGCCAAGGTCGCGGCACTGCTCGCGGTGGGCTACACGCTTGACGAGATCATGAACGACATCACCGGCGCCACCCCGGCCTCGTTCGAACCGACCATCGACTATATCGTCACCAAGATCCCGCGCTTTGCCTTTGAAAAGTTCAAGGGCGCCGAGCCGCTTCTCGGCACCGCCATGAAGTCGGTGGGCGAGGTGATGGCGATCGGCCGCAACTGGCAGGAAAGCGTCCAGAAGGCGTTGCGCGGGCTGGAGACCGGCCTCACCGGCTTCGACGAGGTGGAGAGCCTCAAGGGCGCCACCATTGAGGAGATCGAGGCGGCGCTGTCGCGCCCGACGCCCGACCGTCTGCTGGTCGCCGCCGACGCGCTGCGCGCCGGCATCAGCGTCGATCGCATCCACCAGATTGCGAAGTTCGAACCCTGGTTCCTCAGGCAGATGCAGGAACTGGTTGAGGCTGAGGCCGAGGTGAAGGCGAACGGCCTGCCCACCGACGCACAGGGCTTCCGTCGCCTCAAGGCCATGGGCTTTTCGGACGCGCGCCTCGCCCATCTCGCCGGCACCACGGAAGGCCGCGTTGCCGCCGCCCGCCGGGCGCTGAACGTGCGGCCCGTTTTCAAGCGCATCGACACCTGCGCCGGCGAGTTCGCCGCCAAGACGCCTTACATGTATTCCAGCTACGAGGCGCCGAGCTTTGGCGAGCCGGATTGTGAGAGCCGGCCGACGGCGTCGCAGAAGATCGTCATCCTCGGCGGCGGCCCGAACCGCATCGGGCAGGGCATCGAGTTCGACTATTGCTGCTGCCACGCCTGTTTCGCGCTGGATGATGCCGGCTTCGAGACTATCATGGTGAACTGCAACCCGGAAACCGTCTCGACCGATTACGACACGTCGGACCGGCTCTATTTCGAGCCGCTCACGGCCGAGGACGTGCTGGAGATCCTCCACACCGAGATGCAGAACGGCGAACTGGTCGGCGTCATCGTGCAGCTGGGTGGGCAGACGCCGCTCAAGTTGGCTCAGGCCCTCCAGGATGCAGGCATCCCGATCCTGGGCACCAGCCCCGACAGCATCGATCTTGCCGAAGACCGCGAGCGGTTTGCGGCGCTGATCGGCCAGCTGGGCCTGAAACAGCCGGAAAACGGCATCGCCCGCAGCGCCGAGGAGGCGGTGCGCGTCGCCGAGACCATCGGCTATCCGGTGCTGATGCGCCCCTCCTACGTGCTCGGCGGGCGGGCGATGGAGATTGTCGACACGCGCGCGCAACTCGAGACGTACATTCGCGAGGCGGTGGTGGTCTCGGGCAGTTCGCCGGTGCTGATCGACCGTTACCTGCGCGATGCCATCGAGGTGGACGTGGACGCCGTGGCCGATGGCGAGACCGTCTATGTCGCCGGTGTGCTCGAGCATATCGAGGAGGCCGGCGTCCATTCGGGCGACAGCGCCTGTTCGCTGCCGCCCTACAGCCTGCCGGCCGCCATCATCACCGAAATCGAGCGGCAGACGGGCGTGCTGGCCCGCGCCCTGAAGGTGAAGGGCCTGATGAACGTGCAGTTCGCGGTGAAGAATGGCGAGGTGTATCTCATCGAGGTCAACCCGCGTGCCAGCCGCACCGTGCCCTTCACCGCCAAGGCGACCGGCATCCCGGTGGCCAAGATCGCGGCGCGGGTGATGGCCGGCGAAAAGCTGGCCAGCTTCGATCTGTCGCCCCGCAATATCGGCCAGCATATCGCGGTGAAGGAGGCGGTGTTCCCCTTCGCCCGCTTCCCCGGCGTCGATCCGGTGCTCGGCCCGGAAATGAAGTCCACCGGCGAAGTGATGGGGATCGACAGCGATTTTGCCATCGCCTTCGCCAAGAGCCAGCTGGCTGCCTTCACCGTGCTGCCGGAAGCTGGCGCCAATGCCGGCCCAGATGCCAAGAACGTGTTCATCAGCGTCAAGGACAGCGACAAGCCGCAGATCGTGGCGGCAGCGCGCGACCTTGTTGGCCTGGGCTTCGCGCTGGTCGCCACCAGCGGCACGGCCGAGGTGCTGGAAGCCGCCGGCATCCCGGTCACCCGGGTCAACAAGGTGGCCGAAGGCCGGCCCCATATCGTTGACCGCATCAAGGATGGCGGCATCGCGCTGATCTTCAACACAACCGAAGGCCTGCAGTCGCTGAAGGACAGTCAGTCGATCCGCGCCTCGGCGCTTTATGGCCGGGTGCCCTATTACACCACGGCGCCGGCCAGTCGGGCGGCGGTGGCGGCGATTGCGGCCCTCACGCGGCAGACGCTTGAAGTTCGGCCGCTTCAATCTTATCATCGGCAGTCCTGACGGGCATATTGGCCCGCAGCTTTCGCCCCTGATGGCCGAATCCCGGCGATCAGGGGCAAATCATTGCAACGATGTCGAGGAAGTGCTTGCGATCATGGCGACGATGGAAAAGGTGCCGATGCTGCCGACAGGGCATGAAGCCCTGCTGGTGCAGCTGCGGCAACTGAAGGAAGTCGAGCGGCCGGCGGTGGTGGAAGCCATCGAGGAAGCCCGCGCTCACGGCGACCTGTCGGAAAATGCCGAATATCATGCCGCCAAGGAGCGCCAGGGCCAGATCGAGGCCCAGGTGATCGAACTGGAGGACATGCTGGCCCGCGCCATCGTCATCGATCCCAAGACGCTTTCGGGGGACAAGGTGGTGTTTGGCGCCACCGTCCACCTGATCGACGAGGACGACAAGCCGGTGACCTACCAGATCGTCGGCCAGCACGAGGCCAATGTCCGCGCCGGGCGGATCAGCTTTTCCTCGCCGCTGGGCAAGGCGCTGATCGGCCGCCGCAAGGCCGACGAGGTGGAGGTGCACACCCCGTCGGGCGACAAATACTACACCATCGACCGCGTTGAATTCATCTGAGCCTGTTCCGGCGCCGCCGGTCGTCGGGGGCGTCGATCCGCCGACGGTGACGCGCTGGCTGGTGCTGGCCAATGCCGTGCTTGCCATATTGATGGGCCTCGCCGGCGAGCAGGCGCGGCAATGGCTGGTGTTCTGGGGCGGACTGGTGCCGCTGCGCCTGACGCTGGCGGTTGATGGCCAGGTGCCGGTGCTGGGTGCCGTCTCCACGCTGTTCGGCCACATGTTCTTGCACGGCGGGGCGCTGCACCTTGTCATGAACATGGTGATGCTGCTCGCCATCGGCCGGCTGCTGGAGCCGGTGCTGGGCGCCCGGCGCTTCCTGATGCTCTATGTCTTGTCAGGCCTTGCCGGTGGGCTTGCCGAATGGGGCTGGTCGCCGCTTAGCGCGGTGCCGGCGGTGGGCGCTTCGGGCGCCATCTCCGGCTTGGTGGCAGCCCAGGCCATGCTGTTCGGCCAGTCGAAGCGCAGCCCGCTGGTGCAAGCGCTGGGTCTGGGCGTGGCCTGGGTGGTGCTGCAGGTGCTGGCCGGTGCCGCGCTGGCCGGGCCGGGTCTGCGCATCGCCATCATGGCGCATATCGGTGGCTTCATTGCCGGGCTGGTGCTGGCCCGGCCACTGGCCAGGGGCGCCTAGTCCGCCGGCACGCGGCTAATCCACCGGCACGCCGGGCCGTGACAGGGCGGTGCGGATGACGAAGCTGGTCTTCACGCTTTCGACGTTCGGCGCCGGCGTCAGCTGGCTGGTCAGGAACTTCTGGAACTCCTGCAGGTCGTGGGCGACGACCTTCAGGATGAAGTCGATCTCGCCATTTAGCATGTGGCATTCGCGGACCTGGGGCAGGGTGGCGCAATGCTCCTCGAAGGCCTTCAGGTCGGCCTCGGCCTGGCTCTTCAGGCTGACCATGGCAAAAACGGTGATGCCATAGCCCAGCGCGACCGCATCGAGATCGGCGTGATAGCCCAGGATCGTGCCGTTCTCCTCCAGCGCCCGCACCCGCCTGAGGCAGGGCGGCGCAGTCAGCCCGGCCCGCGTGGCCAGATCGACATTGGTGATCCGCCCCTCGGCTTGCAGATTGCGCAGGATCACCCGGTCGATATCGTCGATCGGCAGGCGCGAACGATGCACCAAGGCGTAACTCCCAATCCCTTTGCTCCCGGTTCCTGATAACATTGTTTCAAATGTGCGCAAGATAGCGCGTTGCAGCCGCCGGTTTTCGGCAAGCGACATGGCTGCACTGGAAAAGGCTGCAAATTTCCTTAAGTCAGGCCGCACCATGGCCGGCGCCTGCCGGCGTCCAGGAGATTCGCCTTCATGTCCCGTCACGCCAAGGTGCTCATCATCGGTTCGGGCCCGGCCGGCTATACTGCGGCCGTCTATGCCGCGCGCGCCATGCTGGCCCCGGTCCTGCTGCAGGGCCTGCAGCCGGGCGGCCAGCTGACCATCACCACCGAGGTGGAGAACTGGCCCGGCGAGACGATGGTGATGGGCCCTGACCTGATGGTGAAACTGGAAGCGCAGGCGCGCCATGTCGGCACCGAGATCATCAGCGACATCGTGACGAAGGTGGACCTGTCGCGCCGGCCGTTCGTGCTGGAGACCGACAGCGGCCAGGGCTGGACGGCGGACAGCATCGTGATCGCCACCGGCGCCCAGGCGCGCTGGCTGGGCCTTGCCAGCGAGACCCGTTATCGCGGCTTCGGCGTGTCGGCCTGCGCCACCTGCGATGGCTTCTTCTTCCGCGGCAAGGAGGTTGTCGTGGTCGGCGGCGGCAACACCGCGGTGGAAGAGGCGATGTTCCTCACCAAGTTCGCCTCCAAGGTCCACCTCGTCCACCGCCGCGGCGAACTCCGGGCCGACAAGACCAACCAGGCCCGGCTGCTGGCCAGTCCCAAGGTCGAGATGCACTGGCACAGCGAAGTCATCGACGTGGCGGGCACCGACGCGCCGCTGAAGGTGACCGGCGTCACCCTGAAGGACACGCGTGACGGCAGCACCCGGCCGCTGCCCGTCGATGGCCTCTTCGTGGCCATCGGTCATGATCCCGCCACCCAGCTGTTCACCGGTCAGTTGCAGATGGACGATGAAGGCTACATCATCACCGCACCCGACAGCACGGCGACCAGCGTGCCCGGGGTGTTTGCCGCCGGTGACGTGAAGGACAAGTTGTATCGCCAGGCCGTCACGGCGGCCGGCATGGGCTGCATGGCAGCGCTGGAGGCAGAGCGTTTTCTGGCGCACGGGTAGGATGCACGTCCGCAGGACCGGTTGAAGGAGAGCGGTGATGTTGGCCACCTTCCTGCGCTGGTTTCTTGGACCGTTCATCCTGTGGATCGCGGTGGTGATGCTGGTCAACAGCCCCGGCTGGTTGCTCGGAATCGTGGCGGCAATCGTGGCCGTGCCGTTGGGCGGATTTCTGTATGGCGTGGTGCAGGCCCTGCTGTATCCAGCCGGGCGGGAGCGCGTGGACAGATGAGCCTCGACTGGGAAAAACTGCGCCTGTTCGACGTCGTGGCTGAAGCCGGAAGCTTCACCGAAGCGGCCCGCCGCCTGCACATGAGCCAGCCGGCGCTGTCGCGCCAGATCGCGGCGCTGGAGGACAGCCTGGGCGCCAAGCTGTTCCACCGCCATGCCCGCGGCCTTGCCATGACCCACGAGGGCGAACAGCTGCGCGCCGCCACCGCCGAGATGCACGAGCGCATCGACCGCACCGCCCAGGCCATCGACGCCAGCCGCGACCGGCCGACCGGCGCCATCCGACTGACCACCACCGTCTCCTTCGGGTCGACCTGGCTGGCGCGGCAGCTCGGCGATTTCCTTGATCTCTATCCTGACATCAGCGTGCACCTGATGCTCACCGATGCCGATCTCGACCTGGCCAAGCGGGAGGCCGATGTGGCGATTCGTTTCCACCGGCCGTTCCAGAGCGAGCTGATGCAGCGGCCGCTGGCCGGTATCCGCCACCATCTCGTTGCCAGCCCCGAATATCTGGCGCGGCACGGCGAGCCGAAATCGATCGCCGATCTGGAGCGCCACCGGCTGATCGCCTATGGCGATGCTGCACCGGATTATCTGAAGGGAATCAACTGGATCCTCGAGCTGGGCCATGAAGGCCAAAGGCGGGCCGCGGCGCTGACCATCAACAACAGCCATGGCGTGCTCCAGGCGGTGGAGGCCGGCGCCGGCATCGCGGCGCTGCCGTCGTACCTGGTGCGCTTTTCGGGCAAGGTGCAGGTGGTGCTGCCGCAGGTGGAAGGCCCGGTGTTCCGCACCTTCTTCACCTATCCGTCCGAGCTGCGAAGGTCCTTGCGGATTGCGGCGCTGCGGGACTTTCTGGTGGCCCGGATGACCAGCGCCGCGCTCGACATCTGAGCCGTTCGGGTGAGGTGAGGCGGCCTGTCGCACCCCACATGCCAGCCCCGTATTGCACCGGATTCCATGCAGTTGCGGGCGCTACGCCTGTCGCAGCCATGCAGTATATGCATGGCTGCCTCCCGTCATTGTGCAGTGCAAAATAATCCGGCGCGTCCGTATATGGATCGTGTCGCCGCGATACGCGGCCGCGCCGGGCCTGCTGCTCTCCTCCCCCCCTTGCAGCCCGCCCGGCTGGTCTGGCCCGCCCGCCCCCTCCCTGGGCGATGGTCAGCCGACCCGGCAAGCGCCTCTCCCCCGGCGCCCGGGTCACGATCAAGGGCCGGACGCTCCTCCCCCCGAGCGTCCGGCCCTTTTTCTGTTCCGCCTGTCGCGCCCTCGCGCCCCTGCGACGCGGGGGCCGCTTGTCAGGTGAAGCCGGCCTTCCCATCTGCCCTGCCATCGGCTAACCGCTCAGGCACCGGTCGGGCCTGTAGCTCAACGGTTAGAGCTGGCCGCTCATAACGGCTAGGTTGGGGGTTCGAATCCCTCCGGGCCCACCGGACGTGCGGGAGGACAGGTGCGCGAGGAACAGTTACTTGACGGTCCGGCAGCACTTGTCCCGGCACCTGAAAGGCCGCGCGGCAACTGGAAGACCTGGATCGGGGCCCTGCTTGGCCTGCTGGTGCTGGGCCTGGCGGCGTGGGGCCTCAAGAAGATTTCTGGCCAGGTGACGCTGGCCGACGTGCTGGCCGAGATCCAGGCAACGCCTGCCCCCCTCATCATCGCTGCTGCCGTCTCCACCTTCCTCTCCTATGTCGTGCTGGTCGGCTATGACTGGTTCGCCACCCGCCACCTTGGCTACACGCGGATTGGCTGGCCCACGTTGGCGTCGGCAAGCTTCGCCAGCTTCACGATGAGCCACACGTTGGGCCTGACGGTGCTGACTGGCGGCACCGTGCGCTATCGCATCTACACCCGGGAAGGCGTGTCCCCGGTCGACATCGCGATGATCATCCTGTTGTGCGGCTGGACCTTCTGGCTGGGCATCATCTTCGTGGCCGGCATCGGCCTTATCGTCTCGCCCGATCTGGCGGCACCCATCCGCGCCTGGGTGCCGCCGGGCCTTGAGGAATGGACCGGCGCACTGCTGTTGCTCGGTGTGCTGCTCTACACGCTGATCGCCACCTTCTGGCGCGGCAACCTCAGGATCTGGCGCTATCGCTTCGCCCTGCCCACGGGCCGGGAAACGCTACAGCAGATTGCCATCGGCACCCTCGATCTGGCGCTGGCCGGTGGCGCGCTGTACATCCTTCTCCTGCCCGTCGAGGGCATTCCCGATCTGCTCACCTTCCTTGTCATCTACGCTGTGGCCATGGTCACTGGCGCGCTCGCCCATGCGCCGGGCGGGCTGGGCGTGTTCGAACTCGTCATCGTTGGCCTGATGCCGGCGGCGGACAAGGCCGGCGTGCTGGCGGCGGTCGCGCTGTTCCGCCTGCTCTACACCTTCATCCCGTTCATCCTCGGCGCCCTGCTGATCGCGGTGCTCGAACTGCGCGCGCTCAGGGCAGCGCGCGCCGCTGCTCATCAAGACGCCGCGCCAGCTTCGAGCGCCAATAGCCACTGAGACCGGCTAGGGCGGCCAGTTCGGCGAGCTCCTCGATGCGGCCCGCCCGGCCGGCGGCGATTGGTGAAAAGCGACTGATCGGCCAGGCCGGGTTGGGCCGCTCGATCACGACATGGCCATCGCCGGGCGCAATGTGGCCAGCCTCGAGCACCCTCAGATACCAGCCGCAGCGGCCGGAGCGCACCATCGCCTTCACCACCTGCGTCGTGCCCAGCACGGCGGCAAAGGTGGAACAAGGCTCGCGGATCTGGGCCACCTGAAGCGTCGCCGTGCCACAACGGATGATGTCACCCAGATGGACGCTCGCCTCATCAAGGCCCTCGACCACCAGATTCTCGCCCATCGCGCCCGGCCCCAACCGGTCAACAAGCGCCGGAAACTCGGCCCGCCAGCCGGCGTAGCCGGACAGCGGATAGGCATAAACCGCCTTTTCCGGGCCACCGTGGACGCGGGTGTTGCCCACCTGATCACCTGCCAGCCCAAGCTCGTGCACGGCCACCGGGCCATCCACGCGCTGGCGGTGATAGGCGGAAGGGCGCGCCACGCCGGCAACCGACTGCGGCGTGCCAATGCGCAGCTGCGCGATAATGCCACTTGCGATCATCGTCCTTTGCCCTGACACTCGAGTTCTTGTTCCACAAGACGAAAGGAGGTGATCCAGTGTCTCATTGCTTCATCAACGGCGCGAAGGCGCTGGTGGCCCCGGTCGAGATCGGGGATTGCTGACACACCAGACACCGCCCTTCGTGAGCGGATGACAATGTGGGGGGCCGCGCAGCAATGCGCGGCCCCTTTCATTTGATCAGAATGGCGGCCTTGGAGAGGGTGAACCAGCCGCCCCAGCCCAGCGCGGTCAGCAGCGGCGCCCAGGCCACAAGCCGCGCCCCCCATTGCACCTGCGCGGCGCTGGCCATGGCCGCCGTGGGCGCTGCTGCTGTCGGTTCGTCCTGTTGCCACAGCGCGTCTGGCACCGGCTTCACCAGCAGAGCCGCCACCAGGCCCAGGACCAGCAGCCCGGCCAGCGCCAGGAAGATGGGGCCATAGACGTCGGCGCGCGGCACGCCAGCCGCCAGCCGGGCATCGCGAACATTGGCGACCAGCAGCGGGCCCAGCACGCCGGCCGTGGACCAGGCGGTGAGCAAGCGGCCGTGGATCGCGCCCACCTGGCGCGTGCCGAACAAATCGGCCAGCCAGGCCGGCACGGCCGCAAATCCGCCGCCATACATTGAGGCGATGAGCGCGAAGCAGGCGAGGAACAGCGGCAATGCGCCACCGGCCGGGCCGGGCAGGGCCACACCATAACAGGCGGCGCCCAATGCCAGCATCAACAGATACAGGGCTTTGCGGCCGATCCGGTCTGACAGGGAGGACCAGATGAAGCGCCCGGCGATGTTGAACAGGCTGATCAGCCCGACAAAGGCCGCGCCCACGGCAGCGGCGGCGCCTTTCTGGGCCTCACTGAACGCCTCGAAGCCGGTGCCTGGCGCGCCAATCAGTCGGCCGCCGAACATCTCCTGCACCATGGGCGAGGCGAGGCCAATGATGCCGATCGAGGCCGAAACATTGAGCAGCAGCACGCACCATACCAGCCAGAATTGCGGCGTGCGGGAGGCAGCGGACAGCGGTACGAAGCGCCCGGCTGCCACCACCTCGGCCGTGCCCGGCGGGCGCCAGCCCGGGGCTGGCAGGCGGAAGCCAAGCGCGCCGCCCACCATGAACAGCGCGTGGCCGGCGGCCAGCACCAGCATCGTCTGCCACACGCCCACGCTGTCGGGCCCTGACAGGGCGGCCATTAGCCGATCGGCCAGAGGGCTGCCTACCATGGCGCCGCCGCCAAAGCCCATGATCGCCATGCCCGTGGCCAGCCCGCGCCGGTCCGGAAACCATTTCAGCAGGGTGGACACCGGCGTGATATAGCCGATGCCAAGGCCGATGCCGCCAACGAAGCCGGTGCCCAGCCAGAGCAACCACAATTGGTGCAGCGCCACGCCCAGCGCTCCGATCGCCAGACCTCCGCACCAGCAGGCCGCCGACGTCAGCCCGGATACGCGTGGGCCCACCCGCTCCACCCAGCCGCCGAACAGGGCGGCCGAAGCCCCCAGCACCACGAAGAACAGGGTGTAGACCCAGACAAGGTCGCTCACCCGCCAATCGCAGATCGCGGTGGTGAGCGCGTCGGCAAGACCCATGCCCTCACAGACGACCGGTCCGCTGATGCCGATGGCATGGCCGAGCGGTAGCCAGAAGACCGAGAAGCCATAGGCCATGCCGATGCACAGATGGATGGCCAGCGCGCAGGGCGGCACCAGCCAGCGATCATGCGTTGCCGCCGCGGTGATGCGCGCGCGTGATGGATGCTCCCCCATAGCGGCCCCGCTGCCCGTGCGACCGGATACGGTCAAACGGGCGATTGACGCAGGCGGGTCAGCGCCCCTTCCACTCAGGCTTGCGCTTCTGGGCGAAGGCCAGCGGGCCTTCCTTCAGGTCTTCGCTACGGAACAGGGCTTGGACGGCCGGGTAGCTGCCCTGGCCTTCGTAGGCGGCGCGCAAGGAGGGGGCTTCGAGGCCCTTCAGCACGGCTTCCTTGGAGGCGCGCAGGGACAGGGGCGAGAGTTCGCACATGGCGTTCGCCAGCGCCTTGGCGCGGGCCAGCAGGTCGGCCGCCGGCACCACTTCGGTGACGAAGCCGAGGTCCTTGCCTTCGGTGGCGGAAACGGTGCGGGCGGTGAGGATCATCGCCATGGCGCGGGAGACGCCGATGGCCCGCGGCAGCCGGTGCAGCCCGCCGGCCAGTGCGGCGAGGCCCACCTTGGGTTCCGGCAGGGCGAATGTGGCGGTGTCGGCGGCCAGGATGATGTCGGCGGCCAGCGCCACTTCGAAACCGCCGCCCATGGCGACGCCGTTCACCGCGGCGATCACCGGCTTGTCGAGATCCCAGCGGCTGGTGAGCCCGCCGAAGCCCGAGGGCGGTACCGTGATGGCATTGCCTTCGGCCTGCCACCTGAGGTCATTGCCGGCGGAAAAGGCGCGGTCGCCGGCGCCGGTGATGATGGCCACCCACAGATCGGGGTTGGCGGCGAAGTCGTTGAACACCGCGTCCAGCTCGGCATTGGCCGGCGGGTGCAGCGCGTTCATGCGTTCCGGGCGGTTGATCGTCACCACCAGGACGCGGCCTTCGCTGGCGACCGTCACATGTTCATAAGCCATGGCAAGTTCCTCCCTGTGCCCAATCATGTGCCATGGCGGGGCAGGGCGGGCGGCCTGATGAAAGGGTGGGGGCCAGCCCCCAGTTACCAACCCAGGGCCGCGCGGGCCTGGCGGGCGTGGCGGTCCGGGCTCTGTTCGATCATCAGCCGGGTGAGATAATGGCCATGGGCGACGCCGCTGCGGAAAAACGCCCAGTCCACGATGGCCTCGGCCGGCACCACCACGCTCTGGCCCATCTGGAAGGCCGGGTTGAGCGGCGGGTTGCCCAGCGTGCCGCGGATCACGCCATCCTCGCGGGTGATGTCGAGCGCCCAGATCAGCTCACGGTCGGGCAGGCCGCTGCCGTGGTTGAGATCGAACTTGAGACCGAAATCCCGGTCTTCCGGCGCCCCCGCCTCGAAGGCGGCCCAGAATTCGCCCAGCGTCTCGCGGGCCTGTTGCTTGGCGGCTTCGGCACGCGGATCATCCAGCGCGAACACGATGCCGGCCGGTGCCTGGAAATGGCGCAGCACTGCCCACGCAGCCACCACCAGTAACAGCACAATCCTGATGATGAGCATGCGCTCCGATCCCTGTTTCCAGAGCGCGAAGATAACAGCTGCCGGTTGCGAAAGCCTTGCCTGAACCGAAAACCCCCGGCCGCGGGTGCAGCCGGGGGTTCCCGTGACGAGACATCGCCTTACGTCTCACCGCCCAGCGCCGGCCGGAGCCAATGCCCCCATCTGCTCCGGCCGGCGCGCGCAGCCATGCCTAGGTGACCCTGAAAGCCGGCGCGCCGCGGTGGAGACGACTTGCGCCGATCTCCCCGAACCCATGCCGAACGGCACGGGTTCTGTGGCGTGTGATATGCCAATTTCTGACATGTGTCAGGCGGTTGCCGTGGTGCGTCTCGATGAATCGGAAAACTGTTGCGGACGTGCAACAGTGGCCGGCACGTGGCCGATCCGGTCGCGCCCTGTTGTGGTGGTGGCCAGCCATGCTAAGGCGCCGTTCACCGTTCCCAGCCCAAGAGAATGTTCGTGCGCCTTTCCCGCTATTTCATGCCCGTTCTGAAGGAAACGCCCGGCGAGGCGCAGGTGATCAGCCACCAGCTGATGCTGCGCGCCGCGATGATCCGGCAGACGGCCGCGGGCATCTATGCCTGGCTGCCGCTCGGCAAGCGCGTGCTGGCCAATATCGAGCGGATCGTGCGCGAGGAGCAGGACCGTGCCGGCGCCATCGAGGTGCTGATGCCCACCATCCAGGGCGCCGATCTGTGGCGGCAATCGGGCCGTTACGATGCCTATGGCCCGGAAATGCTGCGCATCACCGACCGGCACGACCGCGAGATGCTGTTCAGCCCCACGGCCGAGGAGTTGTTCACCGCCATCTTCCAGGCCGGCGCGAAGAGCTATCGCGACCTGCCGCGCAACCTCTACCAGATACAGTGGAAGTTCCGTGACGAGGTGCGCCCGCGCTTTGGCGTGCTGCGCGGCCGCGAGTTCCTGATGAAGGATGCCTACAGCTTCGATGCGGATTTCGCCGGCGCCCGCCACAGCTACAACCGCATGTTCATCGCCTATATGCGCACCTTTCAGCGCATGGGCCTGAACGCCATTCCGATGCAGGCCGACACCGGGCCCATCGGCGGCGACCTGTCCCACGAGTTCATCGTGCTCGCCCCCACCGGCGAGAGCGATGTCTTCTATCACGAGAACTGGTTGCGCCCACGCGACACCGATGGCGTCAACGCCGATGATGCCGCGGCGCTGGCCGGCTTCATCGATGGCCTCAATGCCGATTATGCCGCCACCGATGAAAAGCGCGATCTGGCGGCCGAGACGGCCTGCGGCGCGGCGCTGAAACAGTCCAAGGGCATCGAGGTCGGCCAGGTCTTCTACTTTGGCGACAAATATACCGCGCCGCTGGGTGTCACCGTACCCGGGCCCGATGGCGCGCCCATCACGCCGTTGATGGGCAGCTATGGCATCGGCGTGTCGCGGCTAGTCGGTGCCATCATCGAGGCCTGCCACGATGACGCCGGCATTGTCTGGCCCGACGCGGTGGCGCCGTTCCGCGTGGCGCTGATCAACCTGCGCGCCGACGATGGCACCTGCACCGCCGCCTGCGAGAAGCTCTACGCCGATTTCGCGGCGGCCGGCGTCGACGTGCTCTATGACGACCGTGACGAGCGCGGCGGGGCCAAGTTCGCGACCGCCGACCTGATCGGCCTGCCGTGGCAGGTCATCGTTGGCCCCAAGGGGCTGGCGGCGGGCGTGGTGGAGCTCAAGCGCCGCGCCACCGGCGAGCGGATCGAAGTGCCGATCGCTGAAGTGGTGAGCCGCATTTGATTACTGCGTACGAGCGCATGGTCGCCCGGCGCTACCTGATGCCGGGCAAGGGGGAGGGGTTCATCTTCCTCGTCGCCGGGATCAGCCTGGTGGCCGTGGCGCTCGGTGTGGCGGCGCTGATCGCGGTGATGAGCGTGATGAACGGCTTCCGTGCCGAGCTGTTCGATCGAATCCTGGGATTGAATGGCCATGCCGTGGTGCAGGGCTATGGCGGCCGGCTGACGGACTGGCCGCAGGTTATGGAACAGGCCCGTGCGCTGCCAGGTGTTACAGCCGCACTGCCACTGGTGGAACAGCCGCTGATGGGCAGCTTCGGCGGCCGGGTGGAGGGCGTGATCGTGCGCGGAATGCGCCTGTCCGACATCCGCGCCAACCCCGAGATTGCCGGCAACATCCGCGGCGGCAGCCTGGATGAACTGGCGCCTGGCGCCGGCACTGTGGCGATCGGTGCCCGTCTGGCCGAACAACTGGGCCTGCGCGTGGGCGACCAGATCAGCCTGATCAACCCTGCCGGCCAGTCGACGCCGTTCGGCACGGTGCCGCGCATTGTTGCCTATCGCGTGGTCGCGGTGTTCGAGGTCGGCGTCTACGATTATGACAAGGCCTTCGTGGTGATGCCGCTGGAGGACGCGCAGACGCTGCTGCGCCTCGACAATGATGTCGGCATGATCGAGGTGGTGACCGACGATCCCGACAACGTTGCCCGCATCCTCGAACCGCTCCGCCAGAAGCTGGCCGGCATCGCCGTCATCAACGACTGGCAATCGAGCAATTCGGCGCTGTTCTCGGCGCTGGTGGTGGAACAGACGGTGATGTTCTGGGTGCTCTCCATCATCATCGTGGTGGCGGTGTTCAACATCCTCTCGTCGCTCATCATGCTGGTGCGCGCCAAGACGCGCGACATCGCCATCTTGCGCACCATGGGCGCCAGCCGGGCGGCGCTGATGCGGGTGTTCATGACCGTGGGCACGCTGATCGGCGCGGCCGGGGTTGCTGCTGGCCTGGTGCTGGGCTTCACGTTGCTCACCTTCCGGCAGGGCATCGTCGACGGCGTCTCGCGGCTGACCGGCACCAACATCTGGGATCCATCGGTCAGGTATCTGACGCTGCTGCCGGCCAAGACCGACCCCACGGAAGTTGCCTTCATCGTCGTGCTGGCGCTGCTGCTGTCCTTCCTCGCCACGCTCTACCCGGCGTGGAAGGCGGCCTCCACCGATCCGGTGACGGTGCTGCGCTATGAATGAGCCGGTGCTGGAGGTGACGGGCCTCGCGAAGAGCTTTGAGCAGGGGGGCGCACGCATCGACGTGCTTACCGGCGTTGATTTGTCGGTCGCGCCCGGCGAGATCGTGGCGCTGCTCGGGCCATCGGGCTCCGGCAAGTCGACCCTGCTGCAGGCGGTGGGCCTGCTGGAGGGCGGCTTTTCCGGCTCCATCCGCATCATGGGCGAAGCGGTGGCCGGGCTAGACGATGCGGGGCGCACCCGCGTGCGGCGGCAGCGGCTGGGCTTCGTCTACCAGTTCCACCACCTGCTGCCCGATTTCACCGCGCGCGAGAATGTCATGCTGGCCCAGATGGTGGCCGGCGTTCCTGCCGTGGCGGCCAGCGCCCGCGCCGATGAACTTCTCGGCGCGCTGGGCCTCGGTGCGCGCCTCACCCACAAGCCGGCCCAGCTGTCGGGCGGCGAGCAGCAGCGCGTGGCGGTGGCCCGCGCTCTCGCCAACCGGCCGGCGCTGGTGCTGGCCGACGAGCCCACCGGCAACCTCGACGAGGCGACCGCCGGCCTGGTGCTGGCCGCCTTCCTCGATCTGGTGCGCGGGCAGGGCG
>NZ_WMHO01000002.1 GCF_010994245.1 Sandarakinorhabdus rubra | reverse complement strand
CCCGGTCCCAGGCAAAGCGCCGGCCATAGGCCACGCAGTCGGCGCGGCGAGCGGCGAGCGCGCGGGCCATGGCGTCTGACAGATCGTGCGCCACCGCACCGATGCGGCCCGGCGCACGGCCATCGGGGCCGAAGCCGCCCTCCCCCACCACATCAAGCGGGCCGGGCACCGGATAGCCGGCCACCGGCGTGCCGCAGGCCAGCGCCTCGATCATCACCAGCCCGAACGTGTCGGTGCGGCTGGGAAAGGCCATCACGTCGGACGCCGCATAGGCCGAGGCCAGCGCCGGGCCGTGCAGCGCGCCAAGGAAATGCGCCTGCGGGTATTTCTTCTGCAGCGCGTCCAAGGCCGGGCCGTCGCCCACCACCAGCTTGTCGCCCGGCCACGGCGCCGCCAGGAAGGCCTCGATATTCTTTTCCACCGCGACGCGGCCGACATGCAGGGCCAGCGGCCGCTTCAGCCCGGCCGCCACCGGGTGCGGCGCCTGGTCGGGTCGGAACAGATCGGTATCGACCCCGCGCGCCCAGAGCCGCGTGTTGTGAAGGCCATGGCCGGCCAGCTCGGCAGCCAGCCGGGGGGTGGCCACCATCACGGCATGGGCCGGGCCATGGAAGCGGCGCAGCACGCGCCACACCCGCGCCGGGTTGATGCCGATGCGCGCCGCGACATAATCGGGAAAGCGGGTGTGGAAACTGGTGGTGAAGGCAAAGCCGGCCTCCAGCGCCCAGCCGCGCGCCAGCCAGCCGAGCGGGCCTTCGGTGGCGATGTGCAGGGCTTCGGGGGCAAAATCGCGGATCTGCCGGGCAATGCGGCGCCGCGTTGTCATCGCCAGCCGGATTTCCGGGTAGGACGGCATCGGCAGCGACCAATATTGATCGGGCGAGATCAGCTGCACGCGCACGCCGCGCGCCGCCAGCAGCCGGACGGTGGTCGACAGCGTGCGCACCACGCCATTGACCTGCGGTTCCCAGGCGTCGGTGACCAGGGTGAGCTTCACGGTGATCTCCTCAGGCCGCCAGCGCCGCGGGCTGCAGCGGCGATGCCTTGTCGATATGCGCGGCCTCGCGCGTGCGGGCCGCCCAGTCGATGATTTCCATGCGGCCGTCGCCATGCTCCACCAGCGCGGTGCAGCTTTCCACCCAGTCGCCATCGTTGAGATAGGTGATGCCGGAAAAGTCGCGGATTTCGGCGGAATGGATATGGCCGCACACCACGCCATCCAGCCCCCGCATCCGCGCCGCATCGGCCACCGCCTGTTCGAAGCGGCCGATGAAGGCCACCGCGTTCTTCACGCGCTTCTTGATGTGGGCCGAGATCGACCAATAGGGCAGGCCGAGCAGCAGCCGCAGGCGGTTGAACTGCACATTCAGTTTCAGCAGCGCCTCGTAGCCAATGTCGCCAGCCCAGGCCAGCCAGCGGTGATAGAGCACCACCGCATCGAACTCGTCACCATGGCAGACCAACAGGCGGCGCCCGTCGGCCGTGGTGTGGACCACCTCCAGCGCGATCTCCACCCCGCCCAGCGACAGGCCGGCATAGGGGCGCAGCATCTCGTCGTGGTTGCCGGGAATGTAGATCACGCGGGTGCCCTGCGCCGCCATCTTGAGGATGCGGCGCACGATATCGTTGTGGCGGGCCGGCCAATACCAGCCGCGCTTCAGCTTCCAGCCGTCGATGATGTCGCCCACCAGGTAGAGCGTCTCGGGCCGGATCGACTTCAGGAAATCCAGCAGCATGTCGGCATTGCAGCCTGGCGTGCCGAGGTGGATGTCGGAAATCCACACCGTGCGGTGCTTCATCTTGCGGGATGGCGGCGGTTCGTCCTCCGGCTCGTGCAGGAAGGCGGGGCCCCGGATGCAACCTTCGACCGGCCGCAGCATGCCGGGAAGCAAGGGCTCTTCCAGAAGATCGGCCGTCGGCAAGGCAAGCGCGTGAGACGCCATGGGCTCTCCCCTCTTCATCCTTGCCCGGACGCCATAGCGATGTTCGATGACGGAGATATGGAGGTTCAGTGTCAACCAGGTTGCAACGCTGGCAGGTTGCAGCGCCGGGCTGTCAGCCCTGTCCCAGTCGCTTGCGCTCAGCCCTGTTCCAGTCGCTTGCGCTCCCAGGCGAGGGCATGGCCCACCATGGCATCAAGATCGGCAAAGCGCGGCTGCCAGCCCAGCAGCGCCCGCGCGTTGGAGGCCGCGACCAGCACGGCCGGATCACCGGCACGGCGCGGGCCGTCAACCCGCGCTATCGCCTGTCCTGACACCCGCTCCAGCGCGGCCAGCACCTCAAGTACCGAGGCGCCGCGGCCATAGCCGAGGTTGAGACAGTGGAACTGGCCGGGATCGGCCAGACAGGCGCGCAGCAGCAGCACATGCGCTTCGGCCAGGTCGCTGACATGCACATAGTCGCGCACGCCGGTGCCGTCGGGCGTCGGCCAGTCCCGCCCGAAGATGGTGAGCCGCTCGCGCTGGCCGGTCAGTACATGGCAGGCCAGTTCGATGAGATGGTGGGGGTGGCGGCTGGCCTGGCCGGCACGCAGGGCCGGATCGGCACCGGCCACGTTGAAATAGCGCGGACAGGCGACCGACAGGTGACGGTTCGCTGCCACCAGATCGGCCAGCATGCGCTCCGCAAACGCCTTGGACCAGCCATAGGGATTGATCGGCGCCACCGGCGCGACTTCCGCCAGAGGCACACCGGCGCCGTTGCCATAGACCGCCGCCGTGGAGGACAGCACCAACGCGCCCACACCCCGCGCCAGCGCGGCCTCGGCAAGGCCCAGCGTTTCGGCGACATTCTCGCGATAATAGAGCGCCGGGTTGGCAACGCTTTCCTCGACCGAGATGCGGGCGGCGAAATGCAGGATGGCGCCGATGCCATGCTCGCCGATCAGCTCTTCGACCAGCGCCCGGTCACCGGCGCGCCCGGCCACGAAGATGGCGCCCGGCGGCACCAGCGCCCGGCTGCCGGTGGACAGATCATCCAGCACCACCGTCCTGATGCCGCGGTCGATGAGGGCGAGTGCGGCGTGGCTGCCGATATAACCCGCCCCGCCGGTCACCAGCACCGGCGGCAGATCGGCTTCGGGCAGCAGGGGCAGGATTGATGTCATCCCTCCGGCCTAGCCGCTGGCGGGCGCGGCCTCAATCGGGAATGCCGGCGGCCCTGTAGGCGGCATAAAGCCGGTCCTTCACGCCCGGGTATCGGAAGGGCAGAAACTGCGATCGGCGGGCATTCTCGCTCGGGCTGCGTTCCAGCAGCGCCTGGGCCATGCTGCGGGCATCGTCCAGCCGCCCCTGTTCGACGGCGGTGGCGATGCCGACGCGCATGGCTTCCAGGCTGGCCCGGCTGCGCACCATCGATTTCTGCACCCAGCGGCTGGCGGCATCGAGATCGCCGGCCTGATAGCAGGCCATGGCCCGGCCGGCATGGATGCCGATGTCGGTGGGATCGGCCAGCGACAGCGCCTCGGCGCGATCGAAATCGGCGAGCGCGCCCGGGCTGTCACCGGCATGGATGCGCACCCACGCCCGCGCCAGCCAGGGGAAGGCGAAATGCGGCTGCAGGCGCAGCGCCCGTTCGATCACCACCAGCGCGCCATCAAAATCATGGCTGAGCAGCAGATACATCAGCCCACCGATCGATTGTACCATCACGTCATCGGGCGTGCTGTGCACGGCGTGGCGGGCAACGGCGGCATAATGCTCGGCATCGGCGCGGTTGGCGATCCGCCCGGTCTGCACGGCGGCCCACGGCAGGTAGGCGCCGGACAGGCCATGATCGGGATCGAGCGCCAGTGCCTGATCGAGATAGGCCTTCACGGCCACGAAATCGCCATCCCCCATCATGTGGGCCAGCGCCCGCAGGAACAGGGCGTTGGCGCTGGCCGGCGGGCGTTCCTGGGCCTGCGCCGCGCGCGAGAAGCGGATGCGCGATTCCAGCGTGGTGACGATGGCCCCGATCAGATCTTCCTCGAGGGCAATCAGATCGTCGCCCTCGCGGTTATACTCGTCGGTCCACAATATCTGGCCGCCCGGATCGATCAGCCGGCAGCGCACCCGCACCCGCGCGCCCGATTGTACCAGGCTGCCGGAAACGACATGTGCATCGGGTTGCACCGCCGCGGCGTCGCCCAGCACCCTGATGTTGCCGAACCGTGCCAGCGCATCGGCAAGGCCGGCCTGCACCATCTGCGCCAGCGGCAGGGCAAGAGCCGGATGGCCGGTGGCCGCAAAGGGCTGCACGATCACGCGCGCCAGAACGCCTGACGGCTCCTCGTCGGCCGGCAGCGGCGCCGCCGGCACGGCGTCACGCGCGGCGGCCACCACGACGGCCGCCGCGCTGTTGACTTCCCCCACCAACCGGTGCGCCGCAGTGGTGGCCTGCGCCGCCTGCTCGCGGTCACCGGCGGCGGCCAGCAGGGCGATGCGCCGGCCATGCAGGCCGGCATCGTGGGGATCCGCCTCGATCAGGCGGGCCAGCACGGCCAGATGCGTTGCCGTTGGCAACGGCCGCGCCAGCATGGCCTCACCGATGGCGCGTGCGGCATCGGCCATCTCGCGCCGCACCGCACCGATCCACGCGTCGAACAGGGGCTGTGCCGGCAGGTCGCAATCGGCGAGGAACGTCTGGTTGGCGGCGATGAACAGCGCTTCCAGCCGCTCGGGCGGCAGAAGGTGCAGGCGATCGGCAACGGCGGCGCGCACCTGCGCCACATCGATCAACAGGCCATCGGTATCGAGCCCGACATCGCCGCGCCCGGCCTGCAGCCGATCGGGCGTGTCGAGCAGCGGGCGCAGCTTGGCCAGGCTCCAGCGCAGGGCGGCGCGCGGATCATCGGGGATGTCCCACAGCAGTTCGCACAGCCGTTCCCGGCGGTGGCGGCGCGGTTCCAGCGCCAGGAAGGCCAGCAGCGCTCGCGACTTGCGCGACGCCGGCAAGGGCCGCGCCTCGCCGGCGACGAGCAGTTGCATGGGACCAAGACAGTTCAGCGTCAGCATGGAAAACCCACCAGAAGCCGCCGCTTATGCCGCCGTTTCCACGATTTTCAACGCCAATTCCAACGCTGGCTCAAACGCTGGCGCCCACGCCGGGCCGCCAATGCCGCCGCCAGCCGGACAATGCTCCGGTGTACCCCCTCAAAGGAGAAGAGCATGACAACGATTGCCAACAAGGGGCTCACGGCCGGCCCGCTGATCCTGGCCGCCCTGGCCGCCGTGCTGGGCAGCGCGCCCGCCGCCGCCGAAAAGTTCAACGGCTTCTACGTCGGTGGCGATTTCGGCTATGAAGACAGCGGCCGCTCCACCAAGGACGGCTGGACCTTTGGCGGCTTTGCCGGCTTCAACCTCAAGCCGAGCGACAGCTTCGTGATCGGCGGCGAGTTCCGCCTGGCCGATTCCACCATCGATGAACGGCTGCGCAGCGAAACGACCACCAACGTGACCGTGTTCGACAACAGCGTTGGCCGCAGCATCGGCGTGTCGGCCCGCGCCGGCTATCTCGCCACCGACAGCACCCTGCTGTTCGTGCGGGCCGGTTGGGAAAACACCCGCTTCAAGTCGATCCGCACGGTGACGCCGAAGCCGCCGGCCGCCCAGACCCCGGTGGTGACCAACCTGTCGGTCAACGATGACACGCTGACGCTGGGCGGCGGTGTCGAACAGTTCGTCACCGACAATGTCAGCCTGCGCCTCACCTATGACTGGGCCGAGAATTTCGACCGTCACCAGGTGCGCGCCGGGGTTGCGTTCAACTTCTGACGCGCAAGCGCCTCAGAAGCGCCTTCAACTTCCGACGCTGCCGCCCCCTGAACAGCATGGCAGCGTGGAAGGGCGGGCGGTTGCCGAGGGGGCGGCCGCCCGCCAAGCTCCCCTGACACCCCCTCGACCACTGATCGGGGCTGGCCATTGCGGCTGGCCCCGGTCTTTTTTTGTGCGCGCGAGTTCGCAGCCAGCGCCGGGAACGGGGAATGTGGGGGATCAGGGGTCAGGAACCCCGATTATTGACCGCGCTGGTCGGGGCGAGAGGATTCGAACCTCCGGCCCCTGCCTCCCGAAGACAGTGCTCTACCAGGCTGAGCTACGCCCCGACCTTGCGCGGAGCCGGCGCTATAGCCGCCGGCGCATGCGGGTGCAACCGCTCAGCCGGCAATTGCGAGCATTTTTGTGACATCCACGATCTTCTCGCGCGGGGCGCCGGGGCGGGCCTGCGCCACTTCGGCTGCTTCGATCTTCTGCCAGGCGGCAAAGTCCAGCGCCCGCAGCCCGCGCGTGGCCAGCAGCGCATCAAGACCGGCCGGGCCGGCCTTGCCCGCTGCGGTAATGCCATCGGCGACCATCGCCTCCACCACGCCGAAGCCATCGGGCCGGTTGGTGCCGATGGTGCCCGAAGGCCCGCGCCGCGCCCAGCCGCTGGCATAGAGGCCGGGTGCGATCCGCCCGGCATCATCGGTGGGGAAGCGGCCCAGCGCGTCGGACCAGTTGACGCCGGGGATCGCCGCTGTGCGATAGCCGATGCAGGCAATCACCAACCCGCAGGGGATGGCGTGCAGTTCGCCGGTGCCCCGCGCCTGGCCGTCTTCCAGCCGCGTCGTCTCGACGATCAGCCGCTCGGCCTTGCCATGGCCTTCCACTGCCACGGGGCGGCGGAAGAATTCGAAATTGATGGTCACCGGCTTTTCATTGCGCGGCTGACCGGCGAAGCTGCGCAGGTGGGTCACCATCTTGCGGTGGCCGGGCTCCAGCGCCGCGTCCTCGGCTTCCGGCGGCAGATCGGCGGGCTTCACGATCGGCTGGGCGCGCACCAGGTGCCCCAGCTCGCCAGCCTCCTTGGTGGTAAAGCTGGCCTGGTGCGGGCCACGGCGGCCGACAATGTGGACATCGCGCACCGCGCTCTTCGCCAGCGTGGCGAGCGCGTGGCCGGCGATGTCGGTGCTGGCCAGCTCGTCCACCGTCTTCGCAAGGATGCGGGCGCAATCGATGGCGACATTGCCGTTGCCGATGATGGCGGCGCCATGGTGCGACAGGTCAACCGCCAGCCCGGCATGATCGGGATGGCCATTGTACCAGCCGACAAACGCCGCCGAGCCGACAACGCCCGGCAGATCATCGCCGGGAATGCCCAGCGCCTTGTCCAGCGGCGCGCCGACCGAGAGCACGACGGCATCATAGAGCGACAGCAGTTCCTCAACGCTCACGTCCTGGCCAACCGTCACATTGCTCACCAGCCGCGTGCCGGGCGCCAGGTTGGTCGCCTCATAGCGCTTGGTCACCGCCTTGATCGACTGGTGATCGGGCGCCACCCCGGCGCGGATCAGGCCATAGGGCGTCGGCAGCCGATCGATGATGTCGATGCGCACGGCGTTGCCCCACTGCTTCTGGGCGGCCTCGGCGGTGTAGTAACCGGCCGGGCCGGCACCCACGATGGCGATGGAAAGGGTCAAGCTCGCTCTCCCGTGTCTGTGCCGTCCCGCTATGGCCGCCGGTGCAGCCGGTCAAGCCACTCTCGCCACGGCCAAGTGTCACGTTGCAAGCGGCACTGGCCCTGCTAAAGCCGGCCCATGCCCACTGCTCAAGATCGCATCCGCAATTTCTCGATCATCGCCCATATCGATCATGGGAAATCCACGCTGGCCGACCGGCTGATCCAGACCACCGGCGGGCTGCAGCTGCGCGAGATGTCCGAGCAGGTGCTCGACAACATGGACATCGAGAAGGAGCGCGGCATCACCATCAAGGCGCAGACCGTGCGCCTCGATTACCGGGCGCGCGACGGCCTCGATTATGTCCTCAACCTGATGGACACGCCGGGCCACGTGGACTTCGCCTATGAAGTATCGCGCAGCCTCGCCGCCTGCGAAGGCGCGCTGCTGGTGGTGGACGCAGCCCAGGGCGTCGAGGCGCAGACCCTGGCCAACGTCTACCAGTCCATCGAGCATGACCACGAGATCGTGCCGGTGATCAACAAGATCGACCTGCCCTCGGCCGAGCCCGAGAAGGTGCGGAAGGAGATTGAGGACATCATCGGCCTCGATGCCTCCAACGCCGTGCTGGCCAGCGCCAAGTCCGGCATCGGCATCACCGAGGTGCTGGAAGCCATCGTCACCCGTATCCCGCCGCCCAAGGGCGACCCGGAAAAGCCGCTGAAGGCGATGCTGGTGGACTCGTGGTACGACCCCTACTTGGGCGTCGTCGTGCTGGTGCGCATCATCGACGGCACCATCAGGAAGGGCCAGCAGATCAAGTTCATGGCCGCCGACTCCATCCACTTGGTGGACCGCGTCGGCGCCTTCCGCCCCAAGATCGAGCAGTTCACCGAACTCGGCCCCGGGGAAGTCGGCTTCATCACCGCCCAGATCAAGGAAGTTGCCCAGGCCCGCGTGGGGGACACGATCACCGACGCCAAGCGCCCCGCCAACGAGGCCCTGCCCGGCTTCAAGGAGGTGCAGCCGGTGGTGTTCTGCGGCCTGTTCCCCACCGACGCCGCCGACTTTGAAAAGCTGCGCGATTCGATCGCCAAGCTGCGCCTGAACGATGCCAGCTTCTCCTACGAGATGGAGACCAGCGCCGCCCTCGGCTTCGGCTTCCGCTGCGGCTTCCTCGGCCTCCTCCACCTCGAGATCATCCAGGAACGCCTGAGCCGCGAATATGATCTCGACCTGATCACCACGGCGCCCTCGGTCGTCTACAACATCCTGATGCGCGACGGCTCGATCAAGGAGCTGCACAACCCGGCCGACATGCCGGACCCATCGAGCATCGAGCAGATCGACGAGCCGTGGATCGAAGCCACAATCTACGTGCCGGACGAATATCTCGGCTCCATCCTGAAACTCTGCCAGGACCGGCGCGGCATCCAGAAGAACCTCACCTACGTCGGCGGCCGCGCCCAGGTGGTGTACGAGCTGCCACTCAACGAAGTGGTGTTCGATTTCTACGACCGCCTGAAATCCATCTCACGCGGCTACGCCAGCTTCGATTACCACCAGATCGGCCACCGCGAGGGCGACCTGGTGAAAATGTCGATCATGGTGAACTCCGAACCCGTGGACGCCCTCTCCATGATCGTCCACCGCAGCGCCGCCGAAGCGCGCGGCCGCCACATGTGCGAACGGATGAAAGACCTCATCCCCCGCCACCTCTTCAAGATCCCCATCCAGGCCGCCATCGGCGGCAAGGTGATCGCCCGCGAAACCATCGCCGCCCTGCGCAAGGACGTCACCGCCAAATGCTACGGCGGCGACGCCACCCGCAAACGCAAACTTCTGGAAAAACAGAAGGAAGGCAAGAAGCGGATGCGCCAATACGGGAATGTGGACATCCCGCAGGAGGCGTTCATCGCAGCGCTGCGGATGGGGGATGACAATTGAGGGGTTTCAGGAAGTAGGAGGCCTCCGGCGGGCAGGGTCGCAGACCCTGCACCAATTTGTTTTCAGGCAGCCCTCCACCCCTGCACGTCACCCCGGACTTGATCCGGGGTCCAGCTTTCGTCTTCTCATAAACTGATGTCGTCTTGATCAACGCCATAACTGTGGCAGGCTGCGGCCCTCAATTCGTTCGAGGCTGGCATGCGCAAGACGTGGCGGGACGCCGTTTGGGAAGCTGTTCAACGCCAGTCACGCAAGAATGCGGCATTCACCCGTCAGCAATTGATTGATCGCGAGCTCGACACCATCACGAAGGAGGTCGGCAGCGAAGGCGCGACTCCGGCGCAGACCCTCAGCCGCATCCTGCAGGAACTTCGCGACGACAGCGTGCTGATCTTTGACGGCGGCGGACGCTATCGCGTGTCCGCTGGCCTTGCCGGCGTCGATGTCGAAACAGCAGTCGCGACCGAGGTTCAGCGACTGCAAAACTGCCGGGTTGGCCAAAGCAGCTTCCGCCGCAGGCTGGAAGCGCGCTGGAACGCAGCGTGTCCGATGACGGGCATTGGCGACCGCGCGCTGCTGCGCGCATCGCACGTGGTGCCTTGGAACCGTTGTGAAAGCGCCGAGGAGCGGGGCTCAGTCGACAATGGCTTGCTGTTGTCGGCGCTATGGGACGCCGCATTCGACCGGGGCCTCGTGGCATTTGACGACGATGGCACCGCGATGTTCGCCGCGCGCATCGAACCGCGCTCCGAGCACGCCTTGCGACAAGCGGAACGACTTGCGCTGCCCTTACTCACCGCCCCCTTGCGGGAACGATTGGGCCGGCATCGCATGCTTCACGCGACGATGGGACTTCGCCGCGCCCTTTAATCAAACTGTTGATTATGATCCTTTTTTGATCAATTCATGGTCATGAACTTTGTCTGCCATGACGAGATTCCAGCAGGAATGGAGCTGAAAAGCATCATCCTGGTGGATGATGCCGACTGGCAAGTCGGCATTCCACTCTCGATCTGGGCGTCCGTCTGGTGGGGGCGTCAGACCGAATGGTGCACCCGGCATGATATCGCATCATTCGAAAGCTATGACCGTCAGGGCCAGCTGATCGTATTTCGCAAAGCCGGTCCGGCCTTTGGCGAAAGCCAATCATGGCAATTGCACCCGGCAACGGGTGAGTTCCGCGACCAGCATAATCGCCGCGCCAGTTGGCGCGGCTTTCTGCAACGCCACCCGGAACTGGCTGGGCGGTTGATGGCAGCCTTTGCGCTGCGGTTGACGGGTGAAAGGTAGCTGGACCCCGGATCAAGTCCGGGGTGACGGGTTGGGGGCGTGTCTCTCGACAGGCTTGGGACGACCGGAAGGCCGGTGGCCGCCCGAAAACGAACGGGTGCAGGGACTGCGTCCCTGCCCGCCGGAGGGCCCTCTACCTTACTTCCGCTCAAATACCACCGTCCCCCGGAACAGCGTCATGTCCGCCTTCATGTCCTTGATCTGGTCGGTCGGCACCCCAGCGGGGTCGCGGTCCCACACAGCGATGTCGGCGGCTTTGCCCACGGCGAGGGTGCCGGTACTGTCGGCGAGGATGAGGGGGGCGGCCCAGGCGGTGTAGCTTTTGAGCGCGGTGGGCACGTCCACGGCTTCGGCGGTGCCGAAGGGGGTCTTGCCCCAGGTGGCGCCCGAAGTTTCGCGGGCGACCGAGGCCCACAGGCCATAGCGGGCGGGGAACGGGGTGACGCCGCTGTCGGAGCCGCCGCCCCAGAGGATGCCGTTCTTCACGTAGGTGGCGTAGGGGTTGAGGCGCTGGCTGCGGGCGGGGCCGAGGTTTGCGGCGTAGATGTCGCCGATCCACCACGCAAACGTCCCCTGGGTTTCGGGATAGCCGGAGCGGTAGTCGCGCTGCAGCGCCTTCATGGTGGCGATGGCGTGATCGGTGGGGGTGTTGGTGTGGATGATGGAGAGGCGCAAGTCCTTCACCGGGTGGGCCTTGAGGGCGTCGGCATAGCCGTCCACCACCCAGTCGATGGCACGGTCTCCGATGGCGTGGGTGCCGATGCCGATGTCGGCATTGATGAACATGGCGATCATCTGGCGATATTCGTTGGGCTCGATCTGCGGATAGCCGCTGTTGCCCTTGGCGATTTCGGTGCGGTGGTGGTTCCAGTCCTCATACATCCAGGCGGTGGGGGCGGCGCCGCTGCCGTCCATGAAGAGTTTGACGCCGCAGACGGAGAGCGACGAAGCCGGCACGGCGGCGATCTCGGCCTTGGCGCGGCGGATTTCGGCCAGCGCCTTGGTGGCTGTGGCCATGCTGCGCCCGCCGGAGAACAGCACGCAGGCATTGACCGGGAAGTTCCCGGCCTTGACGAGGCCGAGATAGGCCTCCCAGTCCTCGCGGCCGATGCTCGGGTCCTTGAAGCCGGTCATGCCTTCTTCGTGCAGGCGGCGGATCATGTGGGACAGCGCGGCCTGGCGCTGCGCCACCGTGGGTTCGGGGATCAGCCTGGTGACAAGCTCCTGCGCGGTTTCCTTCAGCACGCCGGCGGGGCGGCCATCGGGCAATTTCTCGATCGTGCCGGCGGTGGGGGTGGGCGTGGCGGCGGTGACGCCGGCCAGTTTCAGCGCCATGCCGTTGGCAACGCCATAATGGCCGGTGGTGTTCTCCAGCCAGACCGGATTGTCGGGAGAGACGGCGTCAAGCTCGGCGGCGGTGGGGTAGCGGCCGTCGGCGAACTTGCCCTCGTCCCAGCCGACGCCCAGCACCCACTCGCCCTTGGGCGTGGTGGCGACCCGGGCCTTCACGGCGGCAACCATCTCCTCCACCGAACGCGCGCCGCCCAGCCTGATCTGGTTCAGCTCGCCCAGGCCGGTCGAGAGGATATGCGCGTGGGTGTCTATCAGGCCGGGCGTGGCAGCGCGGCCCTTGAGGTCGATGATGCGGGTGCTGGGCCCGGCGAGCTTGGCGATCTCGGCATCGCTGCCCAGGGCGACGACCTTGCCGCCGCTGATGGCCAGCGCCTGGACCACGCTGCCCTTGTCATCGGCGGTGTGGATGCGACCGTGGAGCAGCAGCGTGTCAGGCGGCGCCGCCGCCGCCGTGCCAGCCAGCAGAACTGCGGCCATCGCCGCCAGAGTTGTGCGCTTCATGTGTCCCTGCCCCCTTGTTTGCGCACAGTCTGGCGCAGCGGCGGGCCGGGTCAAGCAGCGCTTAGAGGTAGCGACGTGAAATTGCCGTCAGGTCGTCCGCCAGCTCATAGACCATCGGCTGGCCGGTGGGGATTTCCTCGTGGACGATCTCGTCGTCCGACAGGCCGGAGAGATGCTTGACCAGCGCGCGCAGGCTGTTGCCGTGGGCGGCGATGATGACGCGCTTGCCGGCCTTGAGTTCGGGCGCGATGGCCTGTTCCCAATAGGGGAGGACGCGGGCGATCGTGTCCTTCAGGCTTTCGGTGGCGGGCACCTGCACGCCTTCGTAGCGGCGGTCGCCGGAAAGATCGAAGGGAGAGCCGGGTTCCAGGGGCGGCGGCGGCACATCGAAGCTGCGGCGCCAGATCTTCACCTGGTCCTCGCCATATTTCGCTGCCGTATCGGCCTTGTTGAGGCCGGTGAGGCCGCCATAGTGGCGTTCGTTGAGGTGCCAGTTCTTGACGACCGGGATCCAGACGCGGTCCATAGCGGCGAGCGCGAGGTTGAGGGTCTTGATGGCGCGGCTTTGCACGCTGGTGAAGCCGATGTCGAAGTCCAGCCCGGCCTCCTTCATGCGGCGGCCGGCGTCCAGGGCCTCGGCAGTGCCCTTTTCGGTCAGGCCGACGTCCCACCAGCCGGTGAAGCGGTTTTCGAGGTTCCACTGGCTCTGGCCGTGGCGGAGGAGGACAAGCGTTGGCATGGCCGCGGCTTTAGCAGGCGCCGCCGGCGATTCCAGCCCCCTCTTGGGCCAGCCCCCCTTACAGGTTGTAGGCGCGCTCCCCGTGCTCGGCGAGGTCAAGGCCCTCGCGCTCGGCTTCGGTGGTGACCCTGAGGCCGGTGACAGCGCGGGCGATGAACAGCGCGATCAGCGTGCCGACGGTGGACCACGCGATGGTGGCGCAGACCGCGGCGATCTGCACGCCCAGTTGCGCCGCCATGTCATAATCGGCGGCGCCCTGCCCGCCCAGCGCGGGCGCATAGACGATGGCGGTGCCGATAGCGCCTACGATGCCGCCGACGCCGTGAATGCCGAAGGCGTCGAGCGAATCGTCATATTTCAGCTTGGGGCGGATGATGGCCACCGCGACATAGCAGGCCAGCGCCGTGACGGCGCCGAGCAGAATGGCGCCCAGCGGACCCGCATGGCCGGCCGCCGGCGTGACCGCCACCAGCCCCGACACGATGCCGGAGGCCAGGCCCAGCGCCGAGGGCTTGTGGCCGAACAGGCGTTCGGCGGCCAGCCAGGCCAGGCCGGCAGCAGCGGTGGCGACGAAGGTGTTGATCATGGCGAGCGCCGCCGAGCCGTTGGCTTCCAATGCCGAGCCGGCGTTGAACCCAAACCAGCCCACCCACAGGAGGCCGGTGCCAACCAGCGTGAGGGTCAGGCTGTGCGGGGCCATCGAATCTTTCATGTAACCGAGCCGCTTGCCGGCGACGATGGCGGCAACCAGCGCGGCGACGCCTGCATTGATGTGCACCACCGTGCCGCCGGCAAAATCCAGCGCGCCCATGGTGAAGAACAGGCCGGAGGACGCCCACACCATGTGGGCGATGGGCAGATAGACGATCGGCATCCACACCAGTGCGAACACCATCAGGGCAGAGAATTTCACGCGCTCGACAATGCCGCCAAGCACGATCGACAGGGTGATGGCGGCAAAGGTCATCTGGAAGCAGATGAAGACATATTCGGGGATCACCACGCCCTTGGTGAAGGTGGCGGCCGTGCTGGCCGGCGTGATGCCGGCGAGGAACATGCGGTCAAGCCCGGCGATGAACGGCGTGAACGGCGCCGGCGCGTCGGGGCCAAAGGCCAGGCTGTAGCCGCACACCACCCAGATGAGCATGGCGAGGCATGTGGCCGCGCCGATCTGCGTCAACACGCTCAGCATGTTCTTGGTGCGCACCAGCCCACCATAGAACAGCTGCAGGCCGGGCAGGATCATCATCAGCACCAGCAGGGTGGAGACCATCATCCAGGCGGTGTCGCCCTTGTCGGCCACCGGGGCGGCCTGCTGGGCGGCATCCTGCGCGAACGCGGCAGCCGGCAGCAGCACAGCGCCCGCCACCCCGGCACGGCGCAGCCCATCAAAGAGCGGTTTCATCCAGTTCCCCTGTGCGGATGCGGACGGCCTGGCCGATGCTGGTCACGAACAGCTTGCCGTCGCCGGGATTGCCGGTCTGCGCGGCCAGCGCGATGGCTTCGGCGATGCGCTGCATGTCCGCATCCTCCACCACCACCTCGATCTTCAACTTGGGCACCAGGTTCAGATCATATTCGGCGCCACGATATTGCTCGGTCTGGCCGCGCTGGCGGCCAAAGCCTCGCACTTCCGACACGGTCATGCCCTGCACACCGCCCTGCATCAACGCCTCTCGAACCTGTTCCAGCCTGAACGGCTTTATGATCGCCGTGATCAGCTTCATCGCCTCTTCCATCCCCCCGATATGACCGGCATTCCTGCCAAAGGGCGGTGCAACGCGACATAAGGCGTTTGCCCGGTGCGGGCCAGTCAGCCCCCCACAATAGAGCCAGTGTCAGTCCGCCGGGGTCAGCGCTGCGCGCGCCCGCAACGCGTCGGCATCGGTCACCATCAGGCGGATGCCGGAGACACCGGGGCCGATGAGGCTGGCAATGCCGGCATCGAACAGCACCGCCTCGATCCCGGCCGCCTCCAGCCGGGCCCGGGCGATGGCGGCTTCCACGGGCGAAAACAGGGTTTCGATGCAGACCAGAGACACAGGCTGAGGCGGTCAATCGTACGGCAGCACGGCCGGCGGGATCGCCGGCAGGCCATCGATGGAGCGGGTGCGCTCCTGGTACTTGGCCAGGCGCTCGGCGGGATCGTCCTGCACGAAATATTTGCGCAGCGTCTGGCGCTCCTCCACGAGGCTCATCTTCGGCACCGCCCAGCCGCAGCTGGTCTGGGTGCTGTCCACGCTGATGTGGAAGATCTGGCGAACGCCCCGCTCGATGGTGAAATGGCTTGCCAGCGCCGCCCACCCGGCATCCTGCGGCAGCACCGCCCGGCCGCGGCCATAGATGCGATAGATCAAGGGCGGCTGGTCGAAAGCGCAGAACATGATGGTGATGCGGCCATCGGCAGCCAGGTGCGCGTGGGTCTCGTTGCCGCTGCCGCCGAAATCGAGATAGGCGCAAGACTGCCCGCCATCGAGCACACGGAAACTGTCCATGCCCTTGGGGCTGAGGTTGATGCGCGCGTCGGCGGCAGCCGTGGCGACGAAGAACAGCGGCTGGCGGGCAATGAAGGCGGCGTGTTCGGGCGTGATCCGATCAAAGAATTCCGACATCGCGGCTTCTCCTCCTCAGGCGGCCGTGCCGCCCACCGTCAGCCCCTCGACCAGCAGGGTGGGCTGGCCAACCCCGGCCGGAACGCTCTGCCCGGCCTTGCCGCAGATGCCGACGCCTTCGTCGAGCGCCAGATCGTTGCCGATGGCCTTCACCCGGGTCAGCACGTCCGGCCCGTTGCCGATCAGCGTGGCCCCCTTCAGCGGGCGACCCAGCCGGCCATTCTCGATCTCATAGGCCTCGGTGCAGGAAAACACGAACTTGCCCGAAGTGATGTCCACCTGGCCGCCCCCGAAGCTCTTGGCATAGATGCCCTTCTTCACGCCGGAAAGGATGGTGCCGGGGTCTTCGCTGCCGCCCAGCATGAAGGTGTTGGTCATGCGCGGCATCGGCGCGTGCGCGAAGCTCTGGCGGCGGCCGTTGCCGGTGGGCGCCACACCCATCAGCCGGGCGTTCAACCGATCCTGCATGTAGCCCTTCAGGATCCCGTCCTCGATCAGCACGGTGCGGCCCGTCGGCGTGCCTTCATCGTCCACCGTCAGGCTGCCGCGGCGCTGGTCCATGCTGCCATCATCCACCACCGTCACGCCCGGCGCTGCCACACGCTCGCCGATGCGCCCTGAAAAGGCGCTGGTGCCCTTGCGGTTGAAATCGCCTTCGAGGCCATGGCCGATGGCTTCGTGCAGCAGGATGCCCGGCCAGCCTGGGCCGAGCACCACGGTCATCTCGCCGGCCGGCGTATCCACCGCCTCCAGATTGACCAGCGCCTGCGCCAGCGCGATGTCGATGGCGCCCTGCCACGCCGCCTCCTCGAACAGACCGTCATAGAGATAGCGCCCGCCCAGCCCGTGGAAGCCCGTTTCGCGGCGGCCATTCTTCTCGGTCACCACCTGCACATTGAGCCGCACCAGCGGCCGCACATCGCGCACCCGGGTGCCGTCCCCGCGCAATATCTCCACCACGCTCCAGCTGCCGAGCAGGCTGGCCGAGACCTGCACCACCCTTGGATCGCGGGCGCGGGCGGCGGCGTCGATCCTCTGCATCAGCGCCACCTTGGCAGCGAATTCGACACCGGTCAGCGGGTTCTGGTCGGTGTAGCGGCGCGCGTTGGTGGGCAGCGGCGGCAACGACAGCACCCCGCCATGGCCGTCGCGCACCTGGCCGATGGTGTCGGCGGCCCGCGCAATGGCGGCTTGCGACAGGTCGTTGGCGTGGGCATAGGCGGTCATCTCGCCCGCGACGCCGCGCAGGCCGAAGCCCTTCTGCGTGTCGAAGCTGGCGGATTTCAGCCGGCCATCATCGAAGGCAAAACTCTCCGACACGGCATATTGCAGATAGAGCTCGCCATCATCGCAGCCGCTCAGCGCATCAGCCACCTGGGCGACGGTGCGATCGGGATCGAGGCCGGTATCGGCATAGAAGAGCTGGGTGGCGTCGGGGTGCGCGGTCATGCCCCCAGATATGGCCTGCCGCAACGCAAAGGGAAAGGGGCGCTGCTGCGTTCAGAAGGCGCAGGTGAGCAGCCAGCGTTCATTCTGGCGATCAAAGCTGATGCGGCTGCAGCGGTCGAGCACGTCGCGGCCGATCAGGATCCACGGGTCGCGACCGCGCCGCTGGCGCTTGCGGTCGGCCGAGACGGTTATCGTGTCCTCGTCGTCGGTTTCGGTCGAGGTCCCCTTGGCTGCGGCATCGATGGCGCGTGCCTCGGCTTCGGAGACGCGCACGCCAGCCTCAATCAACGGCAGGCCGAGGATATTGGCACCGGGGCGCGGCGCCAGCTTCTGCCAGGGCAGCGCCACGCCGGGGAACGGCCGCCAATAATCGATGCTGTTGACGCGTCGCACCAGGCCGGCGTTGATCAGCGCGGCGCCGGCCCGGGCGTTCATCACCGTGGCCGGGCTGTTCAGCTCCAGGCTGACATCGATGTCCTCGCCGCCGATCCGGGTCTTGATGCCAGTCTCGCCTGTGCCCTTCTTCTTCAGGATCAGCGTTCTGGCACCGGGCAGCGGATCGCGCAGGATCACGTCCACCCGATCCGCCTTCAGCGCACCGATGGTCAATATGCCATCGGCATCGCTGGCGATCGGCCGGTTCACCCAGACGGCCGGCAGCTTGCGTTCGGGCAGGCCGCGCGGCTGGATGGTGGCCAGGTTGAAGCGGAAGGTCGCCTCCCCGCCGGGGATCATGGCGTTGCGGAAGGTGCGCTTGCCGAAGAAGGGAAAAGGCTTCAGCCCGGCCCGCGCTGCCGGCGGTTCGTTGAGGATGAGCGCGGTGTCGAACGACAGCGCGATGCGGATGTTGAGATCGGCCTTCTTCACCCTGACCGGCAAATAGGGGTTGCCGTTGGCGGCCACGGTAAGGGTGAGCAGCGGCGGCGGCTTGGCGGCCATTGCCGGTGCCGCAGCCAGCAGCACCGCCAGGAGCGCGGCCCTCATCGCCGGTCTGCCGGGCCGCCCGCCAGGATGAAGCGCCGGTCGCAATAGCCGCAATCGGCAAAGCCGCTGGCACCCAGCTGAATCCACACGCGCGGGTGGCCGTCACCCCCGCGCTCGTCGCCGTCGCAATAGACCCGCGCCGTATCGGTCACATAGGTTTCAGGTGGCGGCAGGGCGAGGGAGCGGGGCACGGACATGGGTTCTTCCTACCAGCGCGGCCGGGCCAAGTCACGCTGCCCATTGGGGCAGCGCCCGCCACCATGTCGCAGGGACTGCAATCATTCTGTCATGCCAGCGCCATGGAATTGCAATGAATTGCCGCCATTTGGCGCATGCCGCAGCGCACAAGAACCGCTGCCCGACACACAACAAGGGGATCATCACCATGCGCCGTTTCCTGCTGCTGGCCAATGCCAGCCTGATCGCCGGCCTGTGCGCCGCGATCCCGGCCGCCGCCGCCGAAGCCGCTGCTGCCACCGCCGAAGCCGCCGCCGAGCAGCA
Source organism: Sandarakinorhabdus rubra (assembly GCF_010994245.1). Lineage (GTDB taxonomy): Bacteria > Pseudomonadota > Alphaproteobacteria > Sphingomonadales > Sphingomonadaceae > Sandarakinorhabdus > Sandarakinorhabdus rubra. The sequence goes on along the minus strand of NZ_WMHO01000002.1, from coordinate 12,828 downwards.
GCCAGTGAGTGCCGGCGAGGAACTGGGCGAGGAGATCGTCGTCACCGCCCAGAAGACCGAGCAGAAGCTGAAGGACGTGCCGATCACGGTGACCGCCTACACGGGCCGCACGCTGCGCGAGATCGGTGTCACCCAATTCGACCAGCTGGCCGCCTTTGTCCCCGGCCTCAACGTGCAGGAACAGAGCCCCAACAACCCCGGTTTCGTGATCCGCGGCATCACCTCGGACAGCGGCTCGTCGCAGGGCTCGCCGGCGGTGACCGTCTATCTGAACGGCGTCGACGTCTCGCGGTCGCGCGGCTCCTATTTCGACCTGTATGACCTTGAGCGCACCGAAGTGGTGAAGGGCCCGCAGTCCACCCTGTTCGGCACCGCCGCTGCGGTCGGCGTCGTCTCGATCATCACGGCCAAGCCGCGCCCCGGCCTGTCGGGCGAACTGCGCGTGGGCTATGGCAATTTCAACCAGCGCCGCATCGATGGCCACATCAACATCGGCAACGACACGCTGGCGCTGCGCGTTGCCGGCGCGGTCAAGCTGCGCGACGGCGTGGTGGAGAATATCGCCGGCCGCCCCGGCTCGCAGACCCCCAATGGCCCGCGCATCGACGATCTCAACGGCCAGGGCCAGTATGGCGCCCGCGTCTCGCTGCGCTACACCCCCAATGCCGACGTCACGGTCGATCTGGTCGGCACCTATGACGGCCAGCGCGCGCCCGGCACCGCGTTTACCTCGCGCACCTTCGCGCCGACCGGCGGCACCACCAACAGCTACACCTTCAAGGAAATCTCGGGCTCGCCGTTTAGCAAGCGCGATCTCGGCCTCGACCAGCCGGGCCTCGAGCGCAACGTCTATGACCTGAACCTCACCGCCAGCTACAAGATCGACGATGCCTGGAGCGTCACCACGGTCGCCGGCTATCGCAACTTCGACAGCCTGGAAGTGTTCGACGCGGACGGCACCCAGGCCTGGTATCTGGAATTCGCCGAGGACGCGCGCGGTGAGCAGATCAGCGCCGAAGCCCGCGTGAACTACACCAGCGACACGGTGCGGGCCTTTGCCGGCGCCAACTATTTCTGGGAAACCGGCTTCCAGCGCGTGCCATTCAGCACCGAGGAAGGCATCTTCGCCCAGTGCACGCTGCGTGTGGTGTCCGGCCTCGGCTGCATCAACAACACGACCGGCGTGGTGGAAGCCGCGCAGGCAACCGCACTCCTGACCGGCGGCCTGTTCACCTCGCTGCCCTATGCCTCGGAACAGTTCAGGAATTCGGCCACCATCGACACGTTCAGCCTGTTCGCGGACGTGACGATCATCCCGGTGCCGCGCCTTGAATTCAACATCGGCGGCCGCTGGCTGACCGAGAACCGGCAGAGCGGCTTCTCCAGCCGCATCCCCAACAGCGTGCTGACCGGTGCGCCCTTCTTCGGCGGGCCGAGCACCAATGGCGCGGTGTTCACCGCCGCCCGGCGCTTTGACGCCTTCCTGCCGCGCGCCAACATCCTGTTCCGCGCCACCGACAACATCAACCTCTATGCCACGTATTCGCGTGGCCGCCGCTCGCCGGTGCTGCAGTTGACGGCGCAGACGGTCGCTGGCCAGGTGGTGCCCAGCATCCGCGAGTTCCCGGCCGAGATCGTTGACAATTTCGAAGGCGGCATCAAGGGCAGCTTTGGCGGCGTGAACTTCGGCATTGGTGCCTACATCCTGAAATACAAGGATTTCCAGATCACGGTGCCGGGCGTGCCGCCGCGCATCGAGAATGCGGACGCCACCAACAAGGGCATCGAGGCCGAGATCACCGCCGCCGTGTCGCCCTATGTCAGCCTGTTCGCCAACGGCGCCTATATCGACGCGAAGGTGAACAATGACGCGCGCTTCGGCAATTTCGCCAACGATCGCTTCCGCCTGCAGTCGCGCTGGCAGGGCGCCATCGGCGGCACCTTCCGCATCCCCGTGATCGATGGGCTCGAAACCTTCTTCACCCCCACCATCACCCACCGGTCGAGCATCTTCTTCGAGCTGCCCAACAACCCGGTGACCAGCCAGGGCCCGGTGACGCTGGCCAACCTGCGCGCCGGCGTGCGCGATCCGGACGCCAAGTGGGAGGTGATCGGCTTCGTCAACAACCTGTTCGACCAGGAATATCTGCTGGACGCCGGCAACACCGGCGGCGCCTTCGGCATCCCCACCTTCATCCGCGGCCTGCCGCAGCTGTTCGGGGTTGAGGCGGTGGTGAGGTTCTAAGCGCAGCGTGGCGCGTGGATAGCGCGAAGCGCTATCCACCGACTCACGCAAGCTCGGCCGGCGACCAAAAAGGGCGGCCCCCACAGGCCGCCCTTTTCGTGCGTCGTCCGACGGCGCGGCTTTGCCGCGAAGCCCTTTCTTTCTTCCTTCTTGCTGCCCCGTCTGCCCGCTCTGCGACCCCCTCCCCGCTTGCCCCTCCCCGCCCACGGGTCTATCCCGTCCCCATGTCCGCGCCCGCCATCAGCCTTGCCGGCCTCACCAAGACCTATGCCGGCGGCAAGCAGGCCTTGAAGGGGATCGATCTCGATATCCCGCGCGGCTCCATCTTCGGCCTGCTGGGCCCCAACGGCGCCGGCAAATCGACCACCATCAACATCCTGGCCGGCCTGGTGAACAAGACCGGCGGCCGCGCCAGCATCTGGGGCTTCGACATCGACGAGCATCCCAGGAACGCCAAGGCCAGCATCGGTATCGTGCCGCAGGAGCTGGTGTTCGATGCCTTCTTCACCCCGTTCGAGACGCTGGAGCTGCAGGCTGGGCTGTTCGGCGTGCCCAAGGCCGAACGCCGCACCATGGAGCTGTTGAAGGCGGTGCGGTTGGACGACAAGGCGCATGTCTATTCGCGCACCTTGTCGGGCGGCATGAAGCGCCGGCTGCTGGTGGCCAAGGCGCTGGTCCACAATCCCCCTGTGCTGGTGCTGGATGAACCCACCGCCGGGGTGGACATCGAACTCAGGCAATTGCTGTGGGATTATGTGGCGGAGCTGAACCGCGCCGGCACCACCATCGTGCTGACCACCCATTATCTGGAAGAAGCCGAAAGCCTGTGCGACCGCATCGCCATCATCAACCATGGCATGGTGGTGGCCAACGATGCCACCCACAAGCTGCTGGGCGCGATGGGCGACAAGGTGCTGGAAGTGGTGGTGGACCGTGATCTGGCCGCGGTGCCGCCCGGCCTGTCGGGCTGCAAGGCGGTGGAGTTGAAGGGCGCGCGCACCCTCGTCATCACCTATGACAAGCGCCACAACAATGCCGGCGCCGTGCTGGCCATGGTCGCCGGCGCCGGGCTGGGCGTGGTGGATGTCTCCACGCGCGAGGCCGATCTGGAAGACGTGTTCCTGGAGCTGACCAGTGGCGCAAAAACCGCATCTGCCGCCTGAGCCCCGAGCTTTTGACGCGATCGTCATCGGCTCCGGCGCGGCCGGGCTGACCGCGGCATTGAACCTTGCTGCCCATGGCCGGGTGGCCGTGCTGGCCAAGGGCGATCTCGCCGCCGGCTCCACCGCCTGGGCGCAGGGTGGGATCGCCGCCGTGCTGGATGCCGGCGACACGGTCGAAGCGCACGTGGAAGACACGATGGTGGCCGGCGCCGGCCTGAACCACCGCGCCACGGTGGAATTTGTCGCGGCCAATGCCTCGGGCGCGATCGATCGGCTGGCGGCGCTGGGCGTGCCGTTCAACCCTGGCGAGACAGTATCGGAACGCTGGCACCTCACCCGCGAGGGCGGCCACAGCCACCGCCGCATCGTCCATGTCGATGATGCCACCGGCTGGGCGGTGGCGCAGGCGCTGATCAAGGCGGCGCAGGCGCATCCCAACATCACGCTGGTGCCGCACATGGCAGCGATCGACCTGATCACCCATCGCCATGTCGTGGGCACGCGATTTCCGCAGCGGCGCTGCCACGGGGTCTATGCGCTCGACACGGCCGTTGCCACCGGGCGGCGCCGCGTGGTGGCCTTTACCGCGCCCGCCACCGTGCTGGCCACCGGCGGGGCCTCCCGCGTCTATCTCTATTCCACCAATCCCGATGGCGCGACCGGCGATGGCATCGCCATGGCCTGGCGCGCCGGCTGCCGGGTGTCGAACATGGAATTCAACCAGTTCCACCCGACCTGCCTGTACCACCCCAAGGTGCGCAACTTCCTGATCACCGAAGCCGCACGCGGCGAGGGCGGCCACCTGAAGCTGCCCGACGGCACGCGCTTCATGGCGCGCTATGACGAGCGGCTGGAACTGGCCCCACGTGACGTGGTGGCGCGCGCCATCGATGCCGAGATGAAGCGGCTGGGTCTTGATCATGTCGATCTCGATCTGACCCACCTCGGGGCCGATTTCGTGCGTGGCCATTTTCCCACCATCCACGCCCGGCTTCTGGAGCTGGGCATCGACTGCACGGTGCAGCCCATCCCGGTGGTGCCGGCGGCGCACTACAGCTGCGGGGGCGTGATGGTGGACCTGAAGGGCCGCACGGATCTCGCCGGCCTGTGGGCGGCCGGCGAGGTAACGCAGAGCGGCCTGCACGGCGCCAACCGACTGGCGTCAAACTCGCTGCTGGAATGCCTGGTGTTCGGTCAGGCCGTGGCCGACGACATTGCCACAACAGGCCGAGCCGAACCGCCGCCCGAGATCCGCCCGTGGGACGAAAGCCGCGTCACCGACAGCGACGAGGAGGTGGTGATCGCCCACAATTGGGACGAGCTGCGGCGCACCATGTGGGACTATGTGGGCATCGTACGCACCGACAAAAGGCTGGAACGCGCCGCCCACCGGGTCAAGACGCTGCGCAAGGAAGTCCAGGATTATTACGGCAATTTCCGGGTGACCGCCGACCTGATCGAGCTGCGCAATCTGGTGACGGTGGCCGATCTGATCGTGCGCTCGGCGCGGGGGCGTCGCGAGAGCCGCGGCCTCCATTACAGCACCGATCATCCGCACATGGCCAATGTCGCGGTCGACAGCGTGCTCGATCCCATGCAGGGCCGCGAGCCGGGCTGACGCCAGTTCAGCCCTTTAGCCCTTTTGGGTCAGGCGGCGATGGAGCTGATCGGCGGTTCGGCGTTGGCGTCGCCAAAAAGCAGGCCCTGTGCCTGGTCGCAGCCCATCTGGAACAGGACATTGCGCTGCGCCTGGGTCTCGACGCCTTCCGCCACCACCTGCTTGCCGAGGCTGTGCGCCAGATCGATGATCGCCTTCACGATATGCTGGCTGCTGGACGATTCCAGCAGCTTGCCGACAAAGCTGCGATCGATCTTGACGATGTTGGCTGGCACGTCACGCAGTTGCAGCAGGCTGGCATGGCCGGTGCCGAAATCATCCAGCGCCACGTTCACCCCGGCATCGCGCAGACATTCCAGGCACTCGATCAAGGTGCCGCCCAGCCCGGACATCACCACCGTTTCGGTGACCTGCACCACCAGCGCTGACGGCGGCACGCGGTGGCGCGCCAGTTCATCGAGGATGGAGACCGCCGCCGCCGTGCCCTGGAGCTGGCCGCTGACCAGCTTCACCGCCATGGTGAGATCGGGCCGGCGGGCGCGCACTGACGCTGCCTTGGCAAGCGCCTCGCTGAGGATCATGTGCTGGAGCGCCGGCAGCAGCGTCGACTCCTTCATTACCTCGGGGAAATCCTGCGGCTTCAGGAGACCATGTTCGGGATGCTCCCAGCGCAGCAGCCCCTCGTGGCCGACCAGACGGCCATCGAGGCGCAGTACCGGCTGATAATGCAGGCGGAACTGGCCGGCCGTGATGCCGATGCGGGCATCGGACAGCAGGCGGCTGCGCGCCGAGGCCTCGTCGGCCATCGAGGCATCATAGCTGCGCCAGCAGCCGCGCCCGGCCGCCTTGGCGCGATAGAGCGCGAGATCGGCCTGCTTGTGGATACGGGCGAGCGGTGTCGTGCGATCCTCGACGCTGGCATGGCCGGCACAGATGGAGATGACCAGGTCATGCCCGCCGTGGCGCAGCGGCACGCCGGCCGACAGGGCGATCATCTGGCGTACCGCCGGCAGCCGGTTGCGGGCCTGGCCTTCCAGCACGATCACGAATTCATCGCCGCCAACGCGGGCAATCAGCCCCTGCGGCCCGGCCGCCGCCGCCAGCCGTTCGGCGACCGCCACGATCAGCGCATCGCCGGCATCATGGCCCGCCATGTCGTTGGTCTGCTTCAGATAGTCGATATCGACCGCGATCACGTCGAGCCCGCCGCGGCGCATGGCGCTCTGATCGAGCAGGCTCTGGAACAGGGCGCGGTTGCCCAGGCCCGTGAGGGGATCGGTAGTGGCGACACGGCGCAGCGTCTGCCGCTCGATCTCGGCCGAATCGGCATCGCGGCGCAGCTGGCGGAAGCGATCGGCAATGGCGAGGCTGAGGATCAGGGACTGCCAGCCCAGCGCCGCAAAGCCGGCCAGATCGACCGCGTCATCCTGCGGCAGCAGCGCGAAATTCCTGAGGATGCGCACCCCCAGCATGGCCAGCGCCGGCGCCCAGCCGACCAGATAGACCCACACGGTGCGGCTGCCCCGCAGGGCCGCGAAGGTGGCGCCGGCCAGCAGGGTGGCGGTGACGATGAGGATGGCAATGTTGAACAGGCGGTCGCCCAGCGATGCCGGGAACAGCATGTCGAAAGCGGCGACAACCGAAGCCAGCGCCACCAGCACGCCAGCCATCTGGCCGTAATCAACCAATCGCGGCGGCAGCGTCTCCCGCTCGATCAGCGCGAAGAAGAAGGCGGCGCCGGACAGCACGAGCAGGCCGATCAGCACATAGGCCGTGCGCGCCGAGGCCGGCCCGGCGAGGAACGGAAACAGATAGAGCAGCGCCCCTGACCAGACCAGAAGATAGGCCAACGCACTGGCCAGCCACACCACATACCAGTTCTGGAACGAGGTCTTCAGCCAGGTCAGCAGGAACATGTTGTAGATGATGGCGGCAATCAGCACGCCGGTGATCAGGGCGACCAGCACGATCCAGCGCACCATGTGGCGATCATGCGCCGCGGCATCCATGGCCTCCACGCGGCGCATCAGCCGGGGGGAATCCATGTCGCGATAGCCCAGCCTGATGCCGGTCACCTCGGCGCCGGCCACCGGCACGGAAAACAGCAGATTGTTGCCCAGCGACCAGTTGCGGCCGAGCTCGAACTCGCCGCGCCGGATCACCGTGCGGGTGCCGCCGTGATCGATCTGCACTTCGATGGCGGAAAAGCGGGTATTGTCCACCAGCAGCAGCCAGCCTGCCGGCAGCCGCGCCAGACCGCGCGTGGGCGTCACCTCGATCCAGGTCCAGTGCCTTGCCTCGGCCGCGGTGGCCCGCGCCGGACAGCGCTGGGCGGCGCAATCGACGGTCTGGAAATCCAGCCGCAGGCCCTGCGTGGAGGGCGCCTGGGTGGAGGCAGCCGGTGCAGGGGCAGCCTGGGCGAAGGCGGCCTGCGCGAACAGGGTGAAGATCACGACCAAAAGCAGCGCCATCACCCGCGCAGGGGATAGGGCCCAGCCCTTGCGGGCCAGCCTTGGCTGCTCCCGCCTTGGCGCTGTTGCTTCCATACTCACTCGCAACTCGTCTCGAAACCGACAATAGCGTGGCGGCATTGAGAAAAGGTTAGCGTTACCCGACGCTTGTCAACCGCCGCGAAAGTAAGGAACTCGCAAACTATTGGCTAGTCAGGCCCATGAAATTGGGGCCATATTGGTTGTATTCAAGGCCGTACCCCGCGCGGTCACCCCATCATCTCGCGCACATCGGTCAGCCGGCCGGTCACCGCCGCAGCCGCCGCCATTGCCGGCGACAGCAGATGGGTGCGCGCACCCGGCCCCTGCCGCCCGACGAAGTTGCGGTTGGAGGTGGAGGCGCAGCGTTCGCCGGCTGGCACCTGATCGGGGTTCATGCCCAGGCACATCGAACAACCCGGTTCCCGCCATTCGAACCCGGCTTCGATGAAGATGCGGTCCAGCCCTTCTGATTCGGCCTGGCGCTTGACGAGGCCGGAGCCCGGCACCACCAGCGCCTGGCGCACGCCTGGGGCCACCCGGCGGCCCTTCAGAACGGCGGCGGCAATGCGCAGGTCCTCGATGCGGCTGTTGGTGCAGCTGCCGATGAAGATATTCTCCACGGCCACGTCCTGCATCCGGGTACCGGGAGTGAGGCCCATGTAATCCAGGCTCTTGGCCGCCGCGGCCCGCTTGGAGGCGTCGGCAAAGCTGTCGGGATCGGGCACGGTGCCGGTGATGGCCACCACGTCTTCGGGGCTGGTGCCCCAGGTGACGAGCGGGGCAATGGCGCTGCCGTCGATCTCGATCACCTTGTCGTAGGTCGCGCCCGGATCGGTCTTCAACGTCTGCCACCAGGCCAGCGCCTGGTCCCAGGCGGCGCCGGTGGGCGCGCGCGGCCGGCCCTTCACATAGGCAAAGGTCTTCTCGTCAGGCGCGATCAGGCCAGCGCGGGCCCCGGCCTCGATCGCCATGTTGCACAGCGTCATGCGCCCTTCCATGGAGAGCGCCTCGATCACCGGGCCGGTATATTCGATCACATGGCCGGCGCCGCCGCCCGAACCCAGCGCGCCGCAAACGGCCAGCGCCACGTCTTTGGCCGAGACGGAAAAGCCGAGGCTGCCGGTGACCCGCACTTCCATCGCCTTCGACTGCCGCAACAGCAGCGTCTGGGTGGCGAACACATGCTCCACCTCCGACGTGCCGATGCCGAAGGCCAGCGCCCCGAAGGCGCCGTGCGTGGCGGTGTGGCTGTCGCCGCACACCATGGTGACGCCGGGCAGGGTGAAGCCCTGCTCCGGGCCGATGACATGGACAATGCCCTGTTCCGGCGCATCGATGCTGTAGAGCTCCACACCGAAATCGGCGCAGTTCTTCACCAGCGCCTCCAGCTGCGCCTTCGACATCGGATCGGTGATCGGCAGGCGGCGATCCGTGGTGGGAACATTGTGATCGGGCACGGCGAGCGTGAGATCGGGGCGGCGCAGCCGACGGCCGGCCAGCCGCAACGCCTCGAACGCCTGCGGGGTGGTGACCTCGTGGATCAGGTGGCGATCGATGAAGATGAGCGCGGTGCCGTCGTCCAGCGTCGAGACGACGTGATCATCCCAGATCTTCTGGTAGAGGGTGCGGGGGGTGCTGGTCATGGGCTGCGCCTTTGCCAAGCGCGGTGAGCAAAATCCAGCGGCAAATGCCCTTCAGGCCCGCGCGATGGCCGCCAGTTCCGCCAGCAGCGTGTCCACGTCAGCGCTGTTGTTGTAGTGGGTGAAGCCCACCCGCACCGCGCCGCGGGTCCGAAGGCCCAGCACGCCGGCCGGCTCCCAGGCGTAATAATATCCATTCCAGGCATAGATGTTCTGCGCTGCCAGCGTCCCTGCGATGCTGTCGGCGCTGTGCCCGGCGAGCTCGAAGGTGAAGGTCGCCACGCGCTCGTGCAGGCGGTTGGGATTGGCGATGCCATGCAATGTCACGCCGCGGATGCCAGTCAGGCCCGACAGGAATTGCCGCGCCAGATCAAGCTCGTGGGCCTGGGCCGCAGCCATGCCGGCCGCCAGTCGCTGGCGCAGCGGTGCGTCTGCCGCCACTGCACCGGCCGCCTCCCCCAGCCAGGCCAGATGATCGATGGCCGCTGCCGTGCCGGCCATGGCCTCGAAACTGGGTGTGCCGGGCGACAGTCGGGTGGGCATCACATCGGCCGAGGGACGCACCTTCAGGGGCGGGATGATCGACTGCAGCCGCTTCGAAATGAACAGGATCGCGGCGTGCGGCCCGAAGAACTTGTAGGCCGATGCCGCCATCAGGTCGCAGCCGATGGCGGCCACGTCGAGCAACAGGTGCGGGGCAGACTGTACGGCGTCGACAATGCTGACCGCCCCAACGGTCCGCGCCGCGGCGCACACGGCGGCGACATCGTTGATGGTGCCAAGGAAATTGCTGGCATGCCCCACGGCCACGGCGCGGGTACGGGCATCAATGAGATCGGGCAGCGTGTCGAGCTTCAGCGCGAAGGTCTCGCGGTCCCATTCGAGGAAGCGCACCTCCACCCCGCGCGCCGCGGCCGCCTGCAGCCAGGGCGAGACATTGGCATCATGGTCCATGCGGGTGAGGAGGATATTGTCGCCGGCCCGCCAGTCGTGCGCGATCAGCGGCGCCATCTGGAAGAACAGGCTGGTGGTGTTCAGCCCGAAGATCACCTCATCCTCGGCGCAATTGAAGAAGGCGGCGGCGCTGGCGATCGCTGCTTCGGCAATGGCCCCAGCAGCCCGCGACGTGCGGAACAGCCCGCCATCGTTGGCGCACGCCCTGATCATGGCGTGGGACATGGCCTCCACCACGCGGCCGGCCACCTGAGTGCCGGCCGGCGCATCAAGGTAGACGCGCGGGCGCCCCTCATCGGCAAGCGCCAGGGCCGGAAAGGCGGCGCGGACGGTCTCGATCGGCAACGGCATGGCTGGTCCCCTTCTCGGGGGACGTTACTGGCCCAGCGCGTCGACGGCGGCAAGCACGGCGCTGGCCGGCGGCCGGTTGCGGTAATTTTCCTCCATCAGCCGGGCGCGGATCACACCCTTGGCATCGATGACATAGATGGCCGGGCGCGGCACGCCGTTGGCCCGGTTGCCCGGCGGATAGGCCGGATCGCGCAACTGCCAGCCATCGATCACCTTCGACTGCGGGTCGGAGAGCAGCGGCCAGCCCACGTTGCGCTCGGCCGCGAACTTCGCCAGCACCGGCACAGCATCGTAGGAGAGGCCGACGAGCGTGTAGCCGCGCGCCGCCAGCGGGGCGGCGGCCTCGGCGTTCATGGCGATCAGCTGCGCCTTGCAATAGGGGCACCATTCGGCTGACCGGAAAAACATCAGCACCGTGCCCTTCTTGCCCGCCAGCTGCTTCAGCGTGCGGGCCTTGCCGCTGATGTCGGTGCCGGCCACGGCGGGGGCCCTTTCGCCCACGGCCGGGATGGCGGCGGCAGGTGCCGCGACAAGGACAAGGGCGGCAATGAGGGGAGCTGAGCGCATGGGGAGTCCTTCGCTGGAGGCCTGCCCAAAGGTTACACGCCGCTCACTCCTCGTCCAGCAGCGGCAGTTGCACCTGGCCCGCCGGGGCCACCAGGCCCAGATGCGTCCAGGCCGGGCCGGTGAGCATGCGGCCGCGCGCGGTGCGGGCCACGAGGCCCTGCTGGATCAGGAAAGGTTCGATCACGTCTTCCAGCGTGTCGCGCGGCTCCGACAGGCCGGCGGCCAGCGTTTCGATCCCCACTGGCCCGCCGCGATAAATGTCGGCGATCATCATCAGGTACCGCCGGTCCATGGCATCCAGGCCGAGCCGGTCCACTTCGAGGCGGGAGAGCGACTGGTCGGCCAGCCGCGCATCCACCGCCTTGTCGCCGGCAAAATCGCGTACGCGGCGCAGCAGCCGCCCCGCGATGCGCGGCGTGCCGCGCGCGCGCCCGGCAATCTCGCGCGCGCCATCCGGCGTGAGCGCCAGGCCGAGCAGCGCGGCAGCGCGTGTGACGACCTGCTCAAGCTCGTCGACCGAGTAGAAATTGAGTCGCAGTGGGATGCCGAAGCGGTCACGCAATGGCGTCGTCAGCAGGCCGGCGCGGGTGGTGGCGCCGACCAGCGTGAACGGCGGCAGATCGATGCGCACGCTGCGCGCCGAGGGGCCCTCGCCGATCATGATGTCGAGCACCCGGTCTTCCATCGCCGGATAGAGGATTTCCTCCACCGCCGGGGACAGGCGGTGGATCTCGTCGATGAACAGCACGTCCTGCGGTTCAAGATTGGTGAGCAGCGCGGCGAGATCGCCGGCCTTGGCAATCACCGGGCCTGATGTGGCGCGGAAGCCCACGCCCAGCTCGCGCGCGACGATCTGGGCCAGCGTCGTCTTGCCCAGGCCGGGCGGGCCGTGCAGCAGCACATGGTCCATCGCCTCGCCGCGACCGCGGGCGGCAGCGATGAACACCGAAAGATTGTCGCGCAGCGCCTGCTGGCCGATGAATTCGTCCAGCCCCTTGGGCCGCAGCGCGGCGTCGATGTCGTCCGGGCGACGCTGCGGGGAGAGATCGGCGGTCATGTAACGAGCATGTCCTTAGCGTGCGCTCTTCTTCAGCGCCACGCGCACCACGTCATTTAGGGCCGCGCCCTCGCCCAGTTCAGCCAGCGCCTCCGAGACGGCGCGGCTGGCGTCCATGGGCCGGAAGCCCAGCGCGGCCAGCGCCGCCATGGCATCATCGGCAAGGCGGTTGCCGGCCTGTACCGGCAACGGCGCCCCGGCCGACAGGGCGACCGCGCCCAGCTTGCCCTTCAGCTCGTTGGCAATGCGCGCGGCGAGCTTGGGCCCCACGCCGTTCGCGCGCGCCAGTGATGCCGCATCCCCGGCTGCCACGGCGTGAGCGATCTGATCTGGGGTGAGCACCGACAGGATGTTCAATGCCACCCGCCCGCCGACGCCCTGCACCGTGGTCAGCGCCCGGAAGGCGGCAAGCTCGCTTTCGGTCGGGCAGCCGAACAGGGTGATGGCATCTTCGCGCACCTGCGTCTCGATATGGAGCGCGATGGGCTGCCCGACCGAAAGGGCCGACAGCGTGCGGGTGGAGGCCTGCACCAGATAGCCGACGCCGTTCACGTCCACCACCAGCGCATCGGCCGACACGCTGTCCACCAGCCCCTTCAGGCGCGCAATCATGCGAGCCCCTTTCGCGCGCTGGCGCCCAGGTGCGCGTGGGCGATCGCAACGGCCAAGGCATCGGCGGCGTCGGCGCCGGCCACCGCCACGCCGGGCAGCAGCCGCTCCACCATCGCCTGCACCTGCGGC
>NZ_WMHO01000199.1 GCF_010994245.1 Sandarakinorhabdus rubra | reverse complement strand
GGCCGGGCGCGAGGAGGCGGCATGGCGGGCGGATCTGGCCGGTGTCGCCGCCGCGGCACGCGACCCCGAACTGATCGAGGCGGCGCTGGCCATGACCGATGGCAAGCTGGACGAGGCTGCCACCCGGCTGGAGGCGCGACTGGCACGCGAACCGCATGATCCGCCCGCCACGCGCCTGCTCGGCGAGACCCGCTGGCGCCAGGGCGAGATGACGCCTGCGCTGGCGCTGGTCGAACAGGCGGTGGAGCAGGCCCCCGGCTTCGACATGGCACGCGAGTTCCTGATCCGCCTGCTGATGCAGACCAACCGCCTGCCCGAAGCGCTGGCCCATGCCGATGTGCTGGTGCGCTCACCGGTGCGCATTCCCGGCCATCTGTTGATCCGCGCCTCCGTTCTGGTGCGGCTGGGCGAGCAGGAAGAGGCGCGCGGGCTTTATGAGCAGTTGCTCGCCGACCAGCCGGGCCAGCCGCAGGTCTGGCAGAATCTTGGCCACGTGCTGAAGACGCTGGGCCGACAGGCCGAGGCCATCACCGCCTATCGCGAAGCCGTGACCCGCCAGCCCACGCTGGGCGAGGCCTGGTGGAGCCTGGCCAATCTGAAGACCGTCAAGCTGGGAGAGGCCGACATCGCGGCGATGAACCAGGCGCTGGCAACGCTGGCTGGCGCGGCGGACGAGCGCACCGAGGATATCTTCCACCTGCATTTCTCGCTGGGCAAGGCGCACGAGGACGCCGGCAACCATGCCGCGGCGTTCCGCCACTACAGCGAGGGCAACCGCCTGCGCCGCACCCAACTTCGCTATGACGCCGATGATTTTGCCGCCGAGATCAGCGCCACGGTCGCCGGCTTTTCGGCGCCGTTCCTTGCCAGCCTCGGTGAGGGCGGCTGCCCGGCGCGCGATCCCATCTTCGTGGTGGGCCTGCCACGCTCAGGCTCGACGCTGGTCGAACAGATATTGGCCAGCCACAGCCAGATCGAGGGCACGATGGAACTGCCCGACATGATGATGATCGGCAGCCGCCTGCAAACGCGGGTCAACGAAGGCGAATTTGCCGATTATGCCGCGCTGCTGGCCAGCCTTTCGGCAGACGACCGGCGGCGGCTTGGCGAGGAATATCTCGATCGCACCCGTGTGCACCGCAAGACCGACCGTCCGCTGTTCATCGACAAGATGCCCAACAACTGGCAGCACGTCGGCCTCATCCGGGCCATCTTGCCGGGTGCCACCATCATCGATGCCCGCCGCCACCCGATGGGCTGCTGCTTTTCGGGCTGGAAGCAGCATTTCGCCCGCGGCCAGGCCTTTTCCTATGATCTCGCTGATGCCGGGCGCTATTATCGCGACTATGTGCGGCTGATGGCGCACTTCGACGCGGTGATGCCGGGCCGCGTCCACCGCGTGATCTATGAGCAGATGGTGGCCGACACCGAAAACCAGGTGCGCCGCCTGCTCGCCCATGTCGGGGTGGACTTCGAGGCGGCCTGCCTCGCCTTCTGGAAGACCGACCGCGCGGTGCGGACCGCCAGTTCCGAACAGGTGCGCCAGCCGATCTTCACCGACGGCGTCGATCACTGGAAGAACTTTGCCCAATGGCTGGGCCCGCTGGAAGCGGCGCTGGGCGACGTGGTGGAATCCTATCCAGACGTGCCCGGCAGCTTGCGCTCCGGAACAAACTGAAGAGGCCCGAAGAGCCTGCGTCCTATTTGATGACGCCGCTGCCCACCAGCTCGGTGCGCAAGGTGCGGTTGTCGGCCATGCTGGCCTTGCCGTCGGCGCGCACCGCGGCAATCTCGGCCGTGGTGAAGGGCTTCAGGCCCTTGGCAGGCTTGCCACCGGCTGCGCCGAGCGTGAGGGTGTGGCTCAGGATCGCGGCGATCTCAGCGTCGGACAGGGTGGACATGCCCGGCATCACCCCGGCAATGCGGGCGCCCTCAACTTCGATCGGGCCGGCCATGCCGTGGAGCACCACGCGCGCCATGTAGCGGCGGCCGGCCGGCGCGGCGGCGATGGCGGCGGCCCGTCCGGTGAGCTTGGGAAACTGCCCTGCCAGCCCGTTGCCGTTGGCCTGGTGACACATGGCGCAGCGGGCCACGAAGGCCGCCTTGCCATCCGGGGCCGGATCAGCGGCCAGCGCCGGCCCGCCAGCCAGCCCGGCCAGCAACGCCGCAATCTGGGCAATCAGGGCTGCCCGCCCGCTCGTCACACTCGTGCTGTCCTTCGCCACGCGTCGTTTCCTGCCGCAGTCGGCGCGCCCGATGCTGCGCCGCACAACTTGAAATACTGGACAGTCATCAAGCTTTCGTCAAGCTGAACAGGGCGCCTGCTGGACGGGCCTCGGCGCCGGAAACAGGTGAAACGCGTGGACGAAGCCGTTACAGAGTTCCCGCAGCCGGATGCCGCGCAGCGCGAGGCCCCGCCGCGCGAAGGCGCGCGCCCCGGGGTCTATGTGCGCGGCGCGGAAACGGTCGAGCTCATCCTAGAGGCCGCGCGCGGGGTGCTGATCGATGAAGGCGCCAGCGCCTTCACGCTGCGGCGGATCGCGGCGCGCTGCGGCATGAAGGTGGGCAACGTATCCTATTATTTCGCCCGCAAGGAACTGCTGGTCCAGCTGCTGCTCGACGATCTGCTCGATTATTACGAGCGGGTGCTCGACGAGACGGTACGCCAGCCCGGCCTCTCGCCCGAAGCGCAGCTGTCGATGCTGATCGGCATCGTGCTCGACGATATCGGCACTAAGCGCACCACCCACCTGTTCACCGAGCTGTGGGCGCTGGCCAACCACAACGTCTTCATCGCCGAGCGGGTGGCCGCCTTCTATCGCCATGCCCACGGCCACATCGCGGCAGCGGTCCTGCCGCTCAATCCCGCGCTGAGCCCGGCCGATGCCGACGTGGTCGCCCGCTTCATCAGCGCCGCCATGGAGGGCACCACCATCTTCGCCGGCCATGGCAAGCCCTGGGCCCACCAGATGCCGCAGCTGAAATCGCTGGCGGTGGCCGCGCTGGTGCACCTGGCCAAGACCATCAAGCCCGAAGACATCAGGCGCCTGCCCGCGGCCGGCGCGCCGCAGGGGGCATCTACGCAGTTCAGGCAATCGGGCGGGCCTTGACGAAAACTTGACGCCCGTCCAGCATCAGGTCGGAACGTTGCTGCTGCTGGCGGGAGGACTGAGTCGACCCGGCAGCAGCTTGCTCAATGGCACTGGGGGACAGGTGCAGATGATCAAAGTGTCACGGCAATTTTGCGCCCGCAAGCTGGCTGAAACCGCGCTGGCTGCAGCCCTGGCCCTATCGGCCGGGATCACCGGCGCCGCTGCCCAAACCGCGCCGCCAGCAGGCAACCTGGAGCCGGAACAGGCCTTCACCCACAAGCTGCCGGCACCCTCGCCGCACTGGGTGTTCATGCGCGGCGGCTGGGAGAACAGCGGCACCCGCATCTGGGACGGTGACAGCGGCAAAATGCTGGGCCTGGTGCAGACCACCCGCTGGTCCGACATGGCGCTCGATCCAGCCTACAAGGCCATCTATGTGGCCGAGACCATCTGGACCAAGATCAACCGCGGCACCCGGCAGGATTATGTCGCGGTCTACGATCCGATGACGCTCAACCTGCTCGCCGAAATCCCGCTGCCGGGCCGGCTGATCATCGGCGCGATGAACAACAATTTCGTCATTTCCGACGATGGCAAGACCGGCTTTGTCTACAATTTCAGCCCGGCCTCCTCGGTCAACGTGGTGGACCTGGAAAAGCGCCGCCTCGCCCGCGTCGTGGAATTGCCCGGCTGCGCCAGCCTGGTGCCGGTGGCCGGCATCGGTTTTTCGGCACTGTGCAGCGATGGCACGCTGGCCACCGTATCGCTGGCCGGCAAGGCCCCGGTGATCACCCACAGCGCCGCCTTCTTCAAGGCCGCCGAGGACCCGGTGTTCGACAGTTTCGTGCATGACCGCAGCAAGGGCGAGATCGTGCTGATGAGCTACACTGGCCTGATCCGCACCGCCAAGCTGGGCGCGACCCCGACGATCGGTGACGCCTGGTCGATCCAGGCCGCCGCCGGCCTGCGCCCCGGCGACACCAAGCCGCTCGACATCAACTGGATGCCCGGCGGGCGCCAGCTGACGGCGCTGCACGAGAAGACCGGCACGCTCTATGTGCTGATGCACCGCGGCGAATACTGGACCCAGAAGGAAGACGGCGAGGAGATCTGGGTCGTAAACATGGCCACCCGCAAGGTGGTGAAGCGGGTGCCGATCAAGAACCGGGCGGGTAACATCGCTGTCAGCCAGGATGACAAGCCGCTGATCTTCCTGACCGGCGGCGAGGAAGAGGGCGAGGCCGTGGTGCTCGACGCCCTCACCTTCGAGGAAAAGCACAAGCTCAAGCGTGCCGGCAGCGGCGTCATCAACACGCTGGGCGCACGGTAGGCGCGCTTGGGTCTGTATCCCCTCTCGATCCTCGCTGCAGTTGCAGCGGTGGCCGTGGCGCTGGTGTTTCTGGTCGCCGGGATCGACAAGCTGCGCCATCGCGAGCTGCTGCCTGGCGTGATCGCCAATTACCGCCTGCTGCCGCCGGCGCTGGTGACGCCGGCCGCCGCGCTGCTGCCGCTGGCGGAACTGGCGGTGGCGGCCGGCCTGCTGGCCGGCGTGTGGCAGCCCGCAGCCTGGGCGCCGCTGGCGGCGATTGCGCTGCTGCTGACCTTCGCCGCCGCCATGGCGATCAACATCGGCCGCGGCCGGCGCCACATCGATTGCGGCTGCGGCCATGCCGGGC
>NZ_WMHO01000198.1 GCF_010994245.1 Sandarakinorhabdus rubra | reverse complement strand
GCGCTGCTCGGCGCGCGCGCCGCCCGGCTGGAGGCGGAGGACGAGCGGCTGGCCGCGACCCAGCTGGCGCTGCGCAGCGATATCTCGACGCTCGAAGACACCGATCTGGCCGAGGCGGTGGCGCGGCTGGACCGGCTGGGCGTGGTGCTGGAAGCCGCGCAGGCGAGCTTCGCGCGGGTTGCCCGCCTGTCCTTGTGGGACCAGATTCGATAGCGCATCCAACGCTTAATCCGCCCGGCCATGCGCCGTAACCACGATGACCCCTCGTCATCGCGGAGCCGCCTCACCCCATGCTGTCCATCATCGGCCTTGTCGTGCTGGTCGTCATGGTGTTCGGCGGCTTTGCCATCACCGGTGGCAGCCTGGGCCCCGTGCTGCACGCGCTGCCGCACGAGTTCCTGATCATCGGCGGGGCCGCGGCCGGCGCCACGCTGGTGGCCACCGACATCAAGGGCATCAAGGAGATGGGGGCCGGCCTCGGCCGCGTGGTGAAGGGCCCGAAGTACAAGAAAGCCGATTATGGTGCCGCCATCTTCCTCACCGCGCGGCTGATGCGCCTGTTCCGCAGCGAAGGCCCCACCGCGGTCGAACCGCACATCGAGGACCCGAAATCCTCCAGCATCTTCGCCGAATATCCGCAGTTCGCCGGCGATCATTTCTTCATCAGCCTCGTCACCGATTCGATCCGGCTGCTGGTCGTCTCCACCGGCTCGCTGTCGGCGCAGGCGGTGGAGGACGTGATCGAAAGCCATATCGACACCCACCACCACGCCGCCCTGAAGCCGGTGGAGCGCCTGCAAACCATGTCGGACGCGCTGCCGGCGTTGGGCATCGTGGCCGCCGTGCTGGGGGTGATCAAGACGATGGGCAGCATCGATCAGCCGCCGGCGGTGCTGGGCGCCATGGTCGGGTCGGCGCTGGTCGGCACCTTCCTCGGCGTGCTGCTGTCCTATGGCATCGTGGGCCCGCTGTCGGCGCGCCTTAAGGCGGTGATCGACGAGGATGGCGAGATCTACCAGGTGGTGCGGCGGGTGATCGTTGCCAGCCTGAAGGGCCAGCCGCAGCCGCTGGTGATCGAAGCGGCGCGCACCGCCATCAGCCCAACCCATCAGCCCAGCTTTGCCGAGATCTTCGACGGCATGCGCTCCGCCCGGTGAAGCGGCCTCCGAGCAGCCCGGCATGAAGCCCGAACCGCATATCGAGCCGGAGATCGTCTACCGCAAGGTGAAGGCGCACGGCCATGCCCACCACGGCGGGGCGTGGAAGATCGCCTATGCCGATTTCGTCACCGCCATGATGGCCTTCTTCATGCTGTTGTGGATCCTGGGCGCCACCACCGAAGACCAGCGCAAGGGCATCGCCGATTATTTCACGCCGACGGTCATCCAGCTGCAGAACAGTGGCGGCTCCAACGGGCTGTTCGGCGGGCGCAGCGTGGTGGCGCCCGACGGCACTGCGGTGCGGCCCGAAACCACCGGAACGCGCCCCGTCACCAGCGCCGGCAGCGATGCCCCCTCCAGCCGGCCGGGCGATGCGCGCGGGGCGAGCGCCGGCAGCGGCAATCCCAAGGCCCCGCAAACCGGCGACAGCCGCGCCGATGCGGAACGCCGGAAGGACGAAGCCCGGCTCGACAAGGTGGTGGACGAGCTCAAGGCGCGGCTGGAGGCCGATCCGACGCTGAAGGGCCTGAAGGGCCAGGTGCGCTTCGTGAAGACCCGCGACGGCCTGCGCATCGATCTCGTCGAGCGCGCCGATTTCGCGATGTTCGCGCTCGGCACCTCGGCGCCCACGAAAGAGGCCGGCGAGTTGGTCGGGCTGGTGGCGCGCGCCATCGCCGAAACGCCCAACCGGCTGACCGTGCGCGGCCACACCGACGCGCTGGGCTACAGCGGCCGGAACGGCGCCTCCAACTGGAGCCTGTCTTCAGCGCGCGCGGACGCGACGCGCCGCCTGCTGATGGGTGGCGGCATTGACGCGTCTCGCTTCCGCCGCATCGAGGGCGTGGCCGACACCGATCCGTATGTGAAGGAAGCACCGCTCGATCCGCGCAATAGGCGGATCAGCGTGACCCTGCTCTACGAGGACCCGGCCTGAAGCCTCACTTCTGGGTGGAGGGCACCGGTTCCACGCCGGTGATGCGGCCGTGGACGAGGTCGGTATAGTCCTTGGCCAGCCCCAGCGAGGTGGCGCCGACCTGGAAGGACCAGGGGCCGATCTCGGCCAGCGGGGTCACCTCGGCGGCCGACCCGGTGAGGAAGGCCTCCTGGAAGCTGGCCAGTTCCTCCGGCCAGATCGCCCGCTCGACCACCTTCAGGCCGCGGCGCTGCGCCAGCGCGATGATCGACCGCCTTGTGATGCCATCCAGGAAGCAGTCGGGCGTTGGCGTGTGCAGCTCACCATCCTTCAGGAAGAAGATGTTGGCCCCGGTTGCCTCTGCCACCTGGCCGCGCCAGTCGAGCATAAGCGCATCGTTGTAGCCGGCCTGTTCGGCGGCATGCTTCGAAAGCGTGCAGATCATGTAGAGCCCGGCCGCCTTGGCGCGCACCGGCGCGGTGTAGGGCGCCGGCCGCCGCCACGGAGCGATGGTCAGCCTCAGGCCCTTCCTCAGCGCCTCCTCACCGAAATAGGCGCCCCATTCCCAGCAGGCCACTGCCAGGTGCGGCTTGGTCTTCTGCGCCGAGACGCCCATCTGCTCGCTGCCGCGCCAGGCCACCGGGCGGACATAGGCATTTGTGAGATTGTTGGCGGCCAAGGTCGCCTTGCAGGCGGCATCGATCTCATCAACGGTGTACGGCAGCGGGAAGCCCATCAGCGCAGCCGAATCGATCAGCCGCTGCGAATGGGCACTGAGCGCATAGATATGGCCGCCATAGGCGCGCGCGCCCTCGAACACCGAGCTGGCATAGTGCAGGCCATGGGTGAGGATATGGACATTGGCCTCGCGCCACGGCTTCAGTTCGCCATCAAACCAGATGAAGCCGTCGCGGTCGTCGAAGGTGGCGTCGATCATGGCAGGCCTGTCCTTGTGCAACAAAGTTGATCCTGGCCGGCTGCATCAGCAACAAAGGAACGCGCATTGCCGCCTTCCCTTGCCGGCTGTTGCGCTGGCAGCTTGTTTTGCCATACTGCTTGTGGCAGATATGTCAACATGGCTGTCCCATTCTCTCCCTTGCCAAGTGCCAACAAGCCGCAGGGGGTGCGCGTCACTCCGGCCTCGCCGTTGTTCTTGCGCGAAGACGAGATCAGGCGCGGCATCGAGCTGCTCTATTTCGGCTACACCGCCATGATCCGCGGCGCCGATGCCATTCTCGAGCAACAAGGGCTGGGCCGGGCCCATCACCGCGCGCTCTATTTCATCGCGCGGCGCCCGGGGCTTTCGGTGGGGCAATTGCTGGGCCTCCTGGGCATCACCAAGCAGTCACTGGGCCGGGTGCTGACCGACCTGTCGGCGCGCGGCCTTGTCGAACAGGCAGTGGGCCATGCCGATCGCCGGCAGCGCCTGCTCAGCCTGACGCCGGACGGCGCGGCGCTGGAAGCACGGCTGTTCACCGAACTGGAACGCTCCATGGCGCGAGCCTATGGCGAAGCCGGGCAGCAGGCGGTCACCGGCTTCTGGGCGGTGCTGATGGGCCTGGTGCCACCCGAAGCCCGCGCCGAGGTCGAGGCCCTGCAGGGCTAGGCTGACGGCAGGCGCTTCAGATAGTCGAACAAGGCGCGGCGTTCCGGCTCCGTCAGATGGCGCAACCGTTGCCGGCTTGCGTCGGTCATCAGGCCCAGCGTGCGCCCATCTGGTGCCCGGCCGGTTGTCGTGAGGGTCACGAAGCCCGGCCAGTCATAGACCTGCATCACGTCGGCCAGCGCCGGCGTTTCCCCGGGCAGCCCGGACAGATCGAAATTGTGGCATTCAGCGCACGCCATGCGGGTGAAATAAGCCCCCCAGGCCGGATCACCGGGACGCGGCGCCCGGGCCGACGCCCCCTCGCCCGACCGCGCAAACAGCGGGTTGGGCTTCAACACGCCAAGGGCCAACGCCAGTGGACGCACCGGCAGCGCAGACGCGCCAGGGGTCTGCGGACGCGCCGGCAGGGAGGCCAGATAGGCGTGCAGATCAGCAGCATCCTCATCTGCCATCGGGCCGAGATACTTGCCCACCATCGGCCACATTATTGCCGTGCCGTCGGGCCGCAGGCCGCGCCGCAGCGCGCGTGCCAGATCGGATGCGGTGTAGCGCTCGCCAAGGGCGGTGAGATTGGGCACCTCCAGCCCCTCCATCGCGCCGCCGGCAAGATCGGCACCATGGCAGGAGACACAGCCATAGACCCGGGCGATGTGGGCACCGCGCCCGGCATCACCGCGTGCGACGGCCATTGGCTCAGGCAGGGTGGCGGTCTTCTGACCGGCACGCCAACTGCCCAGGCCCCAGACCGTGCCGATGGCGACGCACAGGCCGAACCCCAGCAGCGCGACCATCACGGCAAGCCGCTTTCCCCATGTGCGCATGCATGTGCCCCCCGGCTGCACTCCCGAACAGGATAGCAGGGCCGGCGATCGCCCTCAACGCCTCAGCCGGAAGCTTGCTCAGCCCAGTTCCTTCGACCGAGCCGCCGCTGCCGCGATCACCTGTTCGAGAATCGGTGTCAGCGCCGGCATCAGGACGGACAAGCCCGCCGCCGTGGTGCCGCCCGGCGAGGTGACGCGCTCCCTCAGCGTCGCGGCGCTGCTGGCGCCATCGTGGGCGGCGAGCGCGGCGGCGCCGATCACCGTCTGCCGGGCCAGCCGCCTCGCCACC
>NZ_WMHO01000197.1 GCF_010994245.1 Sandarakinorhabdus rubra | reverse complement strand
CCGCCGCCGGCCCCGGTCACCAGCACACGCTCGCCGGCCTTCAACCGCCCGCGCTCGATCAGCCCAACCCAGGCGGTGAGCGCCCCCACCGTGAAGGCCGCCGCCTCGGCCAGCGACAGCCCGGCCGGCACCCGCCGCACGGCGCGCGCCGGCAGGGTGATGCGCTCCGCCATCAGGCCGGAACGGGCGCCGATGATGACGTCCTGGCCCAGCAGCGCCTCGGCACCCGGCCCGGCCGCAATCACCGTTCCGCTGCCTTCGGTGCCAGGGATGAAGGGCAGCTCCGGCTTGTACTGGTAACCGCCCTGCAACATCAGGAAATCCGGGAAGTTGAGGCTGGCATAGGCGGTCTTCACCATCACCTCGTGCGCGCCGGGGGCCGGCGGCTCCGGCCAGTCGGCGTGCAGGGCAAGGCCCGACAGATCGGGCGACAGGGCGGAACAGACGGCGGCGCGCATGGGCGGTTCAGCCTTCGAAGTGCGGCGGGCGGCGGGTCATGAAGGCGTCAGCGCCCTCGGCAAAGTCCTGGCTGGCAAAGGCCGCCGCGAAGATCGCGCGCGTCTCTTCATCCTCGGCCACCTGGCCATCGAGCACACGGCGCACGAAGCTCTTCAGCGCCCGGGTCGACTGGCGGGAATTGGCGAGGATCGGCTCCACCAGGCAATCGGGCGTGTGCGCCACCTGCTCCACCAGACCGATGCGAAGGGCCTCGTCAGCGGTGATCAGGCTGGCTGTGAAGAGCAGCCGCCGCGCCTGGCCCGGCCCGACCAGATCGGTGAGCAGCTTCACGTCGTGCAGCGGATAGACAAGGCCGAGCTTTGCCGGGGTGATGCCGAAGCGTGCCGCCGTGGTCGCCACGCGCATGTCACAGGCGAGCGTGAGCCCGCAGCCGCCGCCGATGGCATCGCCCTCGACAAAGGCAATACTGGGCAGCGGAAAGCGGGTGAGCGCATATTGCGCGGCGTTGATGGCCGCCTGGTTGGCGGCGCGCCAGCTGGCATCGCCCACATTGTCCAGCATCTCGCCAATGTCGGCCCCGGCACAGAAGGCGCGGCCGGCCTCACGCGCCTGCACGATCAGCAGTCGGCATTCGGGCCGGGCCGCCGCTTCGGCCAGCAGGTCTGGCACGGCCTGCCACATGGCAAGCGTGAAGGCATTGCGCTTCTCCGCCCGGTCGATGAGCAGCCGCGTGATGCCGCCGTCATGCTGGAGCTTGAGGCTCATCATGGTCCTCCGAGCGACGGCACCGGGCCGGGGTGCCAGGCGCTATCGCTGGCAAAGCGGATGGCCGGCGCGATGTGCGGGATGCCATCGTCCGTCACCAGCAGGCGGTGCTGGGCGATGTGCGGCGCGGCATAGGCCTCGGCAAAATCCAGCACCGGCGCGAAGGCGACATCGAGATCGGCCATGAACGCCTCCCACTCGGGCCGCGTGCGGGTGGCGAAGGTCTCGCGCAGAAAGGCGACGAGCGGCGCCTGCGCCGGCCCGGCCTCTGCCTCGGCCAGCGGGACGAGATCGGGCCGGCCGAGCGCGCCGAGCAGGCTCTTCGCGAACTTGATCTCGCGCCCGCCCAGCACGACATGGCGGCCATCGGCACATTGATAGACATTGTAGAAGGCCGCCCCGCCGAGGCTGCGCTGATCGGCCGAGGTCGGCGCCGGGCCGCCGGCCAACGCACGGCCGGCAATGTGCGCGGTCCATGGCAGCAGGCTGTCCAGCATGGCAATGTCGACATGATCGCCCTGCCCCGTGCGCTCGCGGCCGATCAGCGCCATCAGCACGGCGGCCAGCCCGGTCAGGCCCGCCGCCACGTCGGAGGCCGGTACCCCCGGCACGGCGGGATGCCCGTCGCCGGCATCGTTGACGCTCAATGTTCCGGCCAGTGCCTGGACCGCCATGTCGTGTGCCGGGTGATCGGCGAGCGCCCCCTGCTGCCCGAAGGCCGAGAGCGAGCAATAGATGATCCGCGGGTTGAGCGCGCGCACCGTGTCCCAGCCAAAGCCCAGCCGCGCCATCACGCCGGGACGGAAACCTTCGAGGAACACGTCCGCGCCGCGCACCAGTTCGGTGAGGTCCGCCTTGCCCTCTGCCGTCTTCAGATCGAGCACGACGCTGCGCTTGCCGCGGTTGAGGTTGGCGAACCAGATGCTGTGGCCTCCCGCAAACGGCGCCTGGTCTCGCGCCGGGTCGCCGGCCGGCGGCTCCACCTTGATCACCTCGGCGCCCTGCTCGGCCATCATGAGCGACAGCATCGGGCCGGGCAGGAACATGGTGAGATCCACCACGCGGATGCCGCTGAGCTTGCCCATCAGGCCGGGTTCCGCTTCACCCACTGGCGCGCCACGATCATGCGCTGCATCTCGTTGGTGCCCTCGCCGATGCACAGGAACATGGCGTCGCGATAGAAGCGTTCGATGTCATACTCCTTGGAATAGGAATATCCGCCGAAGATGCGCATGCCCTCCTGCGCGTTCTCGAACGCGGCCTCGCTGGCGAAATACTTGGCCATGCCAGCCTCCATGTCGCAGCGTTCGCCGCGATCATAGGCGGCCGCGGCATCCAGCGTCATCAACCTGGCGGCGCGGGCGCGGGTAATCATCTCGCCCAGCTTGAGCTGGATAGCCTGGTGCTCGGCGATCGGCTTGCCCATCGTCTGCCGCCCCTGCGCATAGGCACCGGCCAGCCTGAGTGCGCCTTCCGCCAGCCCTGCCCCGCGCGCCGCCACGTTGATGCGCCCGAGCTCAAGCCCGCCTGTGGCCTGGAAGAAGCCCTGCCCCTCGACGCCGCCGATCAGCTGGTCGGCCGGCAGGCGATAATCGTCGAACACCAGCTCGGCGGTGTCGATGGACTTGTAGCCCAGCTTGTCGAACTTGCGGCCCGTCGTCAGGCCCTCGCGCTTGTCGGCGATCACCAGGCTCATGCCGGTGTAGCGCGGATTGGCAGCGGGATCGGTCTTCACCAGCACGGCAAAGCAATCGGCGTGGATGGCGTTCGAAATCCACGTCTTGGTGCCGTTCAGCACATAGGCATCGCCATCGCGGCGGGCCACGGTGCGGATGGCCTGCAGGTCGGTGCCGGCATTGGGTTCGGTCAAGGCCAGGCCGCCCCTGATCGCGCCGCTGGCGAGGCGCGGCAGCCAGGCCGCCTTCTGGGCCTCCGTCCCGAACCGCTCGATGGCGGCCGCCATGATGAGGTGGGAGTTGAAGATGCCGGTGATCGCCATCCAGTGGCTGGAGATCATCATCACGATCTGCGCATAGGTGGTGGCCGGCAGCCCCAAGCCGCCATACTGGCGCCCGATGGTGGCACCGAACAGGCCCATCTCCGCCATTTCCGCGACCAGCTCGGCCGGCCAGATATCGCCATGGTCGTGGGGCTTGACCACCGGGATGACGCGCCGCTCCAGCCAGCGTTCGATGCTGTCCAGGAAGGCGCGTTCCTCGTCTGCCGTGATGCTCATGCCCGCCTGCCGCCAAGTTGCCGCCCCTTCATAGTGCCGCCGGCGCTATCTGCGCATCTGCCTTTTCGGTTGGGTCTGGAGGGACGCAGGGGATCGTCACACTGCAAATTGCAGTGAAATGGAAGGGTACAGTTCACCGTCATTCTAACACCGCCCTTGTGCTTGCGAGACATCCGACCGGTTGCCAATGCGATGCATAACGACGAGCCTTGACAGGGGAATATTCTTACCATTAAGTTAATAAGGAGTGGATTGGAGAATTCTCAATGAGCATCGTGCAGAAATCTCGCGCGGTATTTATTGTTATGGCTTGGTCTTTGCTGACTACTACTCAAGCAAATGCAAAAAATCGAGTTTCTACTATTGAGGGAACCGGCGTCGTAACAACAAATCGAGTTTCATTGAATGAGGGATTGACAGGTCTAGATTTTACAAAGAATATTTCAGGATTGCCTGTTGACTTTAAAGTCACGTACTTCAGATATTCTGGAAATTCAACTATCGATAACTGCCCCAGTTCACCCTCCTGCTCGACTGGCGCCGACTTAGAAATTAGGTTGAACAATGGTGGGCCTTTTCATCAGGAGTTTCCGTTTGGATATCCAAACGGAAGCGTCGATGAAAGAATCACGTTCTGGACTGGTCAAGGCCAGCTATTTAGTGGTGAAATATTAGATCCGAATGAAGTTTTTGGTGGGGCAAGTTTTGTACAATCGGGCAATGATTTCATTTATCGAGGAAGCGCGGAATCGATTGGAAGAAATATCTATTCCTTCTTTGGAATCTCTGCACGCTTTAATGAGGATGGATCTTTTGGTTCAGGCGAGGGAAGCTATAGTTTAGGGTATTTCTCAACAAACTACTTCAATCTTGAGGTGTCTTTCGACATCACTCGCGCCGAAGTGAGAGATTTTTCCCATGTCCCAGAACCATCGGCATGGCTGATGAGCTTGGCTGGCTTCTTTATCGTTGGCGTTGCAGCACGACGCAAGCATCGCAATATTGATCAAGTATATACGGGAATCCCGGTGCGCTAATGCCCAATCACGACAATGCAATAGGGCTGACCGGGGGACGCCATGATTGAAACCTAGGAATGGCGGATACTAACGCCGCCACCGTCAGCCTTTGCCCGGTTTAAAGTGAGGCCGGAGCGTCAGCTTCCTAGGTTGGGGTCAGGCGAGCGCGGCCAGGAGCGCCTGGTTGGTGGCGGCCGCCGCATCCATCGGTGCCAGGTGCCCGCCGCCGGGGATCAGGGCACTGGCGAGGCCTGCTTCGGCCATAGCGGCGGCCACTGCGCGGCGCCAGGGCGTGTCGTCGGCGCCAGCCAGCGC
>NZ_WMHO01000196.1 GCF_010994245.1 Sandarakinorhabdus rubra | reverse complement strand
GCGCGGGCCGGCGCCGGCAGCCAGCGCCGCTGCCCGGGCCCCAGCTGCCAGCCCGCCACGCATCATAGGCCCGGCGGTAATCGTGGTGCGCGGCACCGAACAGCAGGTGGCCAGCGTCCTCTCACCGCCCTGATTGACCGGCCTGTCACCGCATCTGCGCGAGATTCTTCAGCCGGCCATCGGCCAGCGCCTGCTTCACGTGATCGATGAAGGCGCGCAGCTTGGGCAGCACTTGGGCATGGCCGGGATAATGCAGGAACAGGCCCGGGCTGACGGCGGCCATCGGCTCCAGCACCGCTTCCAGGGTGCCTTCGGCCAGTTGCGACATCACCAGCTCATCGGCAATCTGGACAAGGCCCAGCCCGCGTTCCGCCATCGCCATTGCCGTCCGGTAATCGTTCACGATCACCCGGCCGGTCACATTCACATCAATGGCGCGCCCACCATCGACATAGCGCCAGGGCAAGATTGCCCCGCCCGACAGGCGCTGCCGGATGCACTGGTGGCCCTTGAGGTCGGCCGGCGTGGTTGGGCGGCCATGGGCATCGAGATAGGCGGGCGTCGCCACCGTGAGGAAGCGGAAGGGCGCAGACAGGCGCACGCTGATCATGTCGGCCTCCAGCAGTTCGCCCAGCCGGATGCCGGCATCATGGCCGCTGCTGGCAAGGTCGATCAGCGCGTCCTCCGCCGCCACCTCCACGTCCACATCCGGGTAGGCGGCACAGAAATCGGCGATGATCGGCTCGATCAGCAGCGGCACCACGGCGCGCGGCATGTTGAGCCGCAGCAGCCCGGCCGGCCGCTCGCCGAAGGTGCGTGCGCCTTCCCAGGCATTGACCAGGCTGGCAAAGGCGGGCGCCGCCTGCGCATGGAACTGCTGCCCCGCCTCGGTGAGCCCCACCGACCTGGTGGTGCGGATGAAGAGCGGCACCCCCATCCGTTCTTCCATCTGCTTGACCGTCTGGCTGACCGCCGACGGCGTCACCCCGAGATCCTCGGCCGCGGCCCGGAACGAGCCGCGCTCGGCCACCCGCAGAAAGCATTCGAGCCCATCCAGCAGGTTGCGCGGGATTGTGTAGTTCTGCTTCATGGGGTGCCAATCATTATCAGGATTATCTTGGTTCCGAGTGTCGCTTAAAACCTCCTCATCGGCAACCGGCAATCACCGCCGATCGGAAAAGGAACCCAGACAATGACCACCAGCTTCACCATCGACCGCCTGACCATCACCGGCCTCGCCATCGCCGCCATGCTGCCCTTCCTGGCGCTGAGCCCGGCCAAGGCCGCCAGCGTCAACTGCCAGGCCGAAGTGGCGGCCGTGCAGGCGCAGGCTGAAGGCGCCACTCCGGACGCCGCCGCCAAGGCGCTGCGCACCGCCCGCCTGGCCGAGAAGATCTGCGCCGAAGGCAACCGCTTCGAAGCCGCGAAGAAGTTCGCCCAGGCCCGCCAGCAGCTCGATACCGGCGTGCAGCTCGCCCAGAATCGCTGATCAGGGCCGCTGATCCAAGGCCCAGGGCCTCAACAGCCAGACCGTTCCTCCCTGCCCCGGCCCGCGCCTCCCCCTCAGGCGCTGGCCGGGGCCTTTTTGTCAGCGCAGCGGGAAGAATAGCCCACGTTCCGCCACCGGTGGCAGGATGGCATCGGGATCGATCTTGCGCGGCTCGGCACTGCTGCCCGGCAGCGCGGCCAGCGTCGCGGCGGCACGGGCGACCACCAGCGCCCATGCGTCGTCCATCGCCGGCGTGAAGTCAGCGCCGCAGGCCTCGCGGATCACGCTGGCGACGATCGGCACGAAATCGGCGAAGATGGTGCGCGATATGCCGTAAGCATCGTGGGTCACCGCCTCGGTTCCCAGAAAGGCGCCGCCCCAGCCGCCTTCGGGGGCATGGGGCGCGGCCAGGTCAAGGATCATCTCGATGCTGCGGGCCAGCATCTCGCCGCGGATGCGCCCCGAACGGTCACGCCAGAATTCCGCCTCCATCTCCGGGTGCCGCGCGAAAAGCCGTGCATAGACGGCAGCCTGCGGATCGCCGATGGCGGCCACGGCACGTTCGAGACTGGCCTCGATGGCGGCGGGATGATCGCTGGTCATGGTTGTGATGCTGAACCGGCGGAGCACGGCCGACAACTACCAACAACGGCAAGACTCAGCGGCGCGTTAACCAAATCGCCATATTGACAAGCCTGACCAATTGTTTAATACATTGTTTAGTAGTTGTTGGTTGCGTATCTAGGGTTGGGGCAACCAACTGTTCGCAAGGCGCTTGTCGGATGCGCGGTGAGGGGGTTGCCATGAACGAAGATCGTTCCTTCGTTGATTATTATGCGGTGCTCCGGGTCCATCCCGAATGCGATGCCCGCACGCTGGAAATCGCCTATCGGCGGCTGGCCAAGCTCTATCATCCCGATCATTCGGACACGGCAGACATCGACAGCTTCCGCGCCGCAACCGAGGCCTATCGCGCCCTGAAGGACCATGGCCGCCGCGCGGCCTATGATCAGCGCTTTTCCGCCCACACCGGCTATGTCTTCGCCAATGCCGATTCGATCCTGGCCGAGGAGCGCGCTGCGCTGTCCGATGCCGAAGTCCATGCCGAAACGCTGATGCTGCTCTACAAGCGCCGCCGCGAACGGGCGAGCGACCCCGGCGTTGGCCCCTATGAACTGCAGAGCCAGCTTGCCTGTTCGGACGAAGCCTTCGATTTCCACATCTGGTATCTGAAATCCAAGGGGCTGATCGAGACGACCGACGCCGGCACGCTGGCCATCAGCATTGCCGGGGTCGATCACGTGATCAGCGAATCGCGCGTCGCCGCCAGCGAGAAGCTGCGCATCACGCAGTTCGGCCAGGGCCAGCGGTCGTGGCCGCGGGAGGCCGTCGCCGCCTGACCGGACGGCCGGCAGCGGCCGCCTCTGGCCCAAGTGCATGGACGCGGCCGACAGCAGCCGCTAGGGAACGGGCCTCAAGCATCGTCAGCCCGAAATGCCGCGCCCGTGAACCTGCCACCCAATCTGTTCAGCCATTTCGCCACCGTCCTGCGCGCCGCCCTTGGGGAACTGGTGGCTGCCGGTACGCTGCCTGCGGGCCTGTCCTTTGCCGCCGTGACGGTGGAGCCGCCGCGCGATGCCAGCCACGGCGATCTCGCCACCAACGCCGCCATGGCGCTGGCCAAACCGGCCGGCCTCAACCCGCGCGCGCTGGCCGAGGCGTTGGCCGCAAACCTGCGCGGCAAGCCCGGCATCGTCGCGGCAGAAGTGGCCGGGCCAGGCTTCATCAACCTGCGGCTGGCCGACAGCGTGTGGCACGGGCAGATCAGGGCCATGCTGGCAGCTGGAAGCGATTACGGTCGCAGCAATGTGGGCGCCGGCCGGCCGATCAATGTCGAATATGTGTCTGCCAATCCCACCGGGCCGATGCACATGGGCCATTGCCGTGGCGCCGTGGTGGGCGATGCGCTGGCCGGGCTGCTCGCCTTTGCCGGCTGGGCGGTGACCCGCGAATATTACATCAACGATGCCGGCGGGCAGGTGGACACGCTCGCCCGCTCCGCCCATCTGCGCTACCGCGAGGCGCTCGGCGAAGCCATTGAAATTCCGGAGGGACTTTACCCCGGCGACTATCTGGTGCCGGTGGGCGAGGCGTTCGCCGCCGAGTTCGGTGACCGCTATGTGGCGGCGCCCGAGGCGGAATGGCTGGCCCTGTTCCGCGCCCGCACCGTGGCGCTGATGATGGAGCGCATCCGTGCCGACCTCGCCCTCCTGGGCATCGTGCAGGATGTCTATTTCTCGGAAGCCGGGCTGGGCGCGCGCGTGCAAGAGGCACTGGACGCGTTGAAGGCCAAGGGCCTGATCTATGAGGGCGTGCTGGAGCGGCCCAAGGGCGAAGCCGCCGACGACTGGGAGCCGCGCCCGCAGACGCTGTTCCGTTCGACCGATTTCGGCGACGACCAGGACCGGGCGATGATGAAGTCGAACGGCAGCTGGACCTATTTTGCCGGCGACGTCGCCTATCACTGGGACAAGCTGAGCCGGGGCTATGCAGCGCTCGTCAACATCTTCGGCGCCGACCATGCCGGCTATGTGAAGCGCATGACAGCGGCGGTGAAGGCGCTTTCCGACGGCGCCGTGCCGCTCGACATCAAGGTGGTGAACCTGGTGAAGCTGCTGCGCGCCGGCGAACCGGTGAAGATGTCGAAGCGCGCCGGCACCTTCGTCACGCTTGGCGAAGTGGTGGAAGAGGTCGGCAAGGACGTGGTGCGCTTCGTGATGCTCACCAAGCGGCCGGAATCGCCGATGGATTTCGATTTCGCAAAGGTGGTGGAGCAGAGCCGCGACAACCCGGTCTTCTATGTGCAGTACGCCCACGCCCGCATCGCCTCGCTGGGCCGCAAGGTGGCCGAGGCCGGCATCGCGCTGCCGGCGCCCGATCTTTCGCTGCTCGATGGCGATGAACTCGCGGTGGTGAAGCTGGCCGCCAGCTTCCCGCGCATCATTGAGCAGGCCGCCGAAGCGCGCGAGCCGCACCGCATTGCCTTCTACCTGGGCGATCTCGCCGCCGCCTTCCACAGCCAGTGGAACGCCGGCAACGATGACCCCGCCCGCCGCTTCGTGCTGACCGAGCGGCCTGACCTCACGGCCGCCCGGCTGGCGATGGCGCAGGCGGTGGGCCAGGTGATCCGGAACGGCCTTGCCGTGATCGGGGTTGCGGCCGCCGAGGAACTGCACTGATGGTGCGCGCATGAGCAATGGTCGCGACGAGGACGCCCCCTGGCTGGCCGAGGCCGCGCCGCTGGCGCCGCCGCGGCCCCGCC
>NZ_WMHO01000195.1 GCF_010994245.1 Sandarakinorhabdus rubra | reverse complement strand
TCGGCCGCGTCTGGCTGGTGGCCAACCGCGCCAGCCAGAGCACCGACGAGGGGCGCATCGCCGCGCTGGAAGCGGCGCTGGACGCAACCGGTGCCACCATCGCAGGCCGCAGCGACTTTCCGCGTGAACCGGCCCCCGATGCCGCCGCGCTCGCCGGCTTGGATACGCTGGTGGTGATGGGCGGCGATGGCACGCTGGGCGCCGCCAGTGCGGCGGCTGCCGGCTGGGACGGGCAGTTCCTCGCCATTCCCGGTGGCACCATGAACCTGTTGCCCAAGGCTTTGCACGGCGATGCCACGCCAGAGCAGATCGTGGCCGCTGCTGCCAAAGGCACCTCGGAGCATGTGCCGGCGGTGCGTGCCGGCGGCCACACCAGCTATTGCCGGATCATCGTCGGGCCGCTCACGCGTTGGGCGTTTGCCCGTGAAAATGCCCGCCATGGCCGGCTGTGGCGCGTGGTGCAGGCGGTGCGGCTGGCGCTGTCGCGCGGCTTCGTGGGCGGTGTTTTCGTGTCGGGCCACCCCGGCCGCCACCCCGGCGTGCTGATCAGACCCTCGCCGGACGGGCTGGAAGTGGCGCTGTTCACCGGTAGCGGCCTTGCCGATGCCATGGCCGTGGCGGTGTCCTGGCTGCTGGGCGACTGGCGCGAGGCCGCCACGGTAACCGCGTTCACGGCGCCCGAGCTTTCGATCGGCCGCCGCCGGCACGTGCGCTGCCTGTTCGATGGCGAACGCCGCCGCCTTGCCCCGCCGGTGCGCTTTGTGCCGGGCTGGTCAGACCTGCGCTACATCCACACCCGTCCGGATTAGTCCCAGCGCGCTGCCGCTGCGTCATCCTCAACCTTCGCCTCCACCCATCGGGCAGTGCCATCCGCCCATTCCTCGCGCTTCCAGAAGGGGGCGTGGGTTTTCAGCCAGTCCATCAGATACTGGGCCGCGGCAAAGGCATCGCCGCGGTGGGAGCTGGCGGTGACGACCAGAACGATGGCCTCGCCGGGCAACAGCCGGCCGTGGCGGTGGATGGCGGTGCCGAAAACGCCCGGCCAGCGGGCGGCGGCCTCGTCGGCGATGGCCTGCATCTGGGCCAGCGTCATCGCCGGGTAGTGCTCCAGCGTCAGTGCCACCAGGCCATCATCGGCGCGCACCAGCCCGGTGAAGGCAACGGCGGCGCCGAGGTCGGTGCGGCCGGCCAGCAGCGCGGCCTGCTCGGCGGCAATGTCGAAGGCTTGCGCCTGCAGGCGGGCAGCAATCATCCGCCGGTCACCGGCGGGAAGATGGCGATTTCGCGCGCGCCGCTGATGGCCGTGTCAGCGCCCGCGAACTGCTGGTCCACCGCCACCCGAATGCGGCTGCGGTCGGCCAGCGCCGCGGCGTGACCGTCCGACCGTGTGGCCAGCCAATCGAGCAACTCGGCCACCGTGGTGACGTGGGCGGGCAGGGCGAGCGTTTCCGCATCCGTCCCCACCATCTCCCGCACCCAGGCGAAGTAGACCAGCTGGACCATCACATGTGCCTGAGGCCGGTGCGCAGATAGTCATAGCCGGTGATCAGCGTCAGGATGGCGGCCACCCATAGCGTCACCAGCCCCACCTCCAGCGCCGGCAGCCAGGGCAGCAGCGGCTGCGCGCCCACCAGGATCAGCGCGCCGAGTGCGACGAGCTGCGCCGCCGTCTTCCACTTGGCCAGCTGGCTGACCGGCATCGAGACGGCAAGGCCGGCCAGATATTCGCGCAGGCCCGAGACGATGATCTCCCGCAGGAGGATGACGAGGCCGGCAATCACGCTCCAGCCATGCAGAATCTGCGCGTCCACCAGCATCACGATCACGGCGGCGACCATGATCTTGTCGGCAATGGGATCGAGGAACACGCCCACCTTTGAAACCGTGCCCTGGGCGCGGGCAAGATAGCCATCGAAATAGTCGGTGATGGCAGCGAGCCCATACAGGCCCCAGGCGGCCAGCCATTCCCACGGATTGTTGCCCCACATCAGAGCCACGAGGCCGGGCACCGCCAGGATGCGCGACAGGGTCAGCAGATTGGGCAGGCTGGACAACACCAGGCCTTCATAGGCAATCCAGCCGCAACAGGAAAGTTGCCGAAGGGACAGAATATGAACGTGTCCGATGCCGTCCTCTCTCGCCGCTCGGTGCGCGGCTTTCTGCCAACGCCGGTCGATGGCGCCGTCATCCGCCGGGTGGTGGAAAAGGCGGCCTGGGCGCCGTCGGGCGGCAATCTCCAGCCCTGGCACATCGACGTGGTGGGCGGCGAGAAGCTGGATGAGCTGAAGCGCATCATGATGGGCAAGCTGATGGCCGGCGGCGGCCCGGAGCCAACCGAATATGACATCTACCCGAAGGAGCTGCCCGAACCCTACAACAGCTACCGGTTCGCGGTGGGCGAGGAACTCTACAGCCGGCTGGGCATCCCGCGCGAGGACAAGGCCGGGCGGCGCATGTGGTTTGCGCGCAACTTCCAGTTCTTCGGCGCGCCGGTCGCGCTGTTCTGTTCGGTCGACAGGCGCATGGGCCCGCCGCAGTGGAGCGACCTCGGCATGTATCTGCAAACGCTGATGCTGCTGCTGAAGGAAGAGGGGCTGGATTCGTGCCCGCAGGAGTGCTGGGCAATCTATCCCAAGACCATCGGCGAGTTCATCGGCATCCCCGAACAGCGCATGCTGTTCACC
Source organism: Sandarakinorhabdus rubra (assembly GCF_010994245.1). Classification (GTDB taxonomy): domain Bacteria; phylum Pseudomonadota; class Alphaproteobacteria; order Sphingomonadales; family Sphingomonadaceae; genus Sandarakinorhabdus; species Sandarakinorhabdus rubra. The sequence goes on along the minus strand of NZ_WMHO01000195.1, from coordinate 2,202 downwards.
GGCATGTCGATCGGCTTCATCGACCCTGACGACAAGGCCAACCAGGCCCGCCCGGCGCGCGCACCAATGGCCGACTGGGCGCAGTTCCACGGCCTTTGATCCCGGTTTCCGCCCTTGCCGCCACCTTGCTGTCGGCGCTGATCCACGCCGGCTGGAACCTCTTCCTGAAGGGCAGCGCGGGGGATCGACTGGTCGATCTGGCGGTGCTGGGGCTGGGCGGCTCGCTGTTCGGCTGCCTGCTGATCGCGCTGTTCGGCGCGCCGGTGGCGGCGGCCTGGCCGTTCATCATGGCCTCCAGCGCCATCCACTTCGTCTACTGGACGGCGCTGACCAAGGGCTATGCCGCCGGCGACATGAGCCATGTCTATACCATCGCCCGCGGCATCGCCCCGGCACTGGTGACCGCCGGCGCCGTGCTGGCCGCCGGCGAGGTGCCGCCGCTGGCGCAGGCGCTGGGCGTCGTCGCGATCTCGGCGGGCGTGATGCTGGTGGGTGTCAACCGTCACGCACCGCTGGCGGCCACCGGCTGGGCGCTGCTCACCGGGGCCGCCATTGCGGGCTACAGCCTCGTCGATGCGCTGGGCGTCCGCACCAATCAGGACGTGTTCAGCTACAAGGGCTGGGGCGCCATCTTCACCTTCCTGCCGATCAGCCTGTACGTCATTGCCAGCCGCGGCCGTGCCGGCTTCGCGGCAGCGGCGGCCGGGCGCTGGAAACAGGGCATGTTCGCCGGCGCCCTGTCGTCGGCCGGCTTCATGCTGGTGCTGTGGGCGCAGATGCGGGCCCCCATCGGCCCGATCACGGCGCTCCGGGAAACCAGCGTGCTGTTCGGAGCGGCGCTGGCGGCGCTGCTGCTGAAGGAGAAGGTGACCCCGCGCCGCTGGGCCGGCGCGCTGGTGGTGTGCGCTGGCGCGATGCTGATCGGCTTTTCAGGCCTGGGCGCCTAGCGTGGTTGATTGATCAGCAGGATCTGCGCCCGGCACGGCAGGCCCTGGCCTGGCTGAAAGCGGTAGCCGCGCGCGGCCGTCAGCGCGGCCGGTTCCAGCAGGCCGGGGGGCGCAGCCTCGATCACGCGCGCGGCGGTGACAGCGCCGGTGACATCAATGTCGAGGCTGAGCCTGACCCAACCCTGCGGCCGAAACGGCTTGGCGTCCTTGGGATAGACAAAGCCCGTCAGATCGATCCCGACCGGGGCGAGGGGGCCGGTGCGGCACGCATCGGCCGGCAATCCGGCGGCGTCGCGGCGCGCTGTGGAGACTGCATCACCCGTGTCACCGAACACGGCCAGCCGCCAGGCGGCGACGCGGCGCAGCTGCTCCTGCACACTGGCCGGATCGGCGGCCGGCTGATCCGCCACCGCCTGCAGGGTCGTCAGCGCCTCGGCCGTCTGGCCGCCGGCCACTTGCAGGGCGGCCATCCGCAAGCGCGCCCAGTCAGCCATGATCCGCGCCTCCGGGCCGGCCGGCACGGCGGCAACAAGCCTGCCCATCATCCCGATCGCGTCGGCGGGGGCCACCAGGCCGCTGCGCAGGTTTAGGGCGACGCCCGTGAAGGCAAAGGGCGCCTCTGCCGCCCGTGCATCGGCCAGCGCCCGATCGATCAACTGCAGCGTCTCCCGGGCGCCAACGCGCGGATCGATGGCCAGCTGCAACAGCCATGGCAAGCGTTCGGCCGGCGTGGTGGCCGCCGCAAGGCCAGCGCGCAGGGCCGGCACATCGGCATCATCGCGGGGCAGGGCAATGCCTCGCATCAAGAACCAGTCGAACGGTTGCGGCCAGATGTCTTGAAACGACGGCATGGGCGGTTCCGACACTTGGTTGCAGGCGATGCGGACATGAAAGCCGGCGCGTCGCACCGGCGGGTCTTTTGGCGTGGCGACCGGCCATTCCCAGGCCGACAGGGCAGCGCCCAGCGGCACTACCGCTGCCGGCCGGCTGGCCCGCACCAATGTCACGCGGGTTGCCCACAGATCGCCCACCGCAACATCAAAGATCGCCTCGTCATCCGGCCGTGCACCGTCGTCGCGACAGGGCGGTGTCGGCGCATGGCCCGCCAGCAGCGCGGCATTGTCGCGCAGCTTGACCATGCCGGCCGCTGCGGCCGCCGCTGCGGTGTCGCGCATGGTGCCGGAAAGCGCCGCGATTGTGGCGGCGTCGGCACCCAGGGCCTTGCGCATGGCATCGGCATCGGCCGGCGGCAGGC
>NZ_WMHO01000194.1 GCF_010994245.1 Sandarakinorhabdus rubra | reverse complement strand
CGGCCAGCAGCAGCGCGTGGGCGCGCAGGTCTGCCGGGGCATCGGCCTCGCCGCGCAGCACCTGCATCACGTCGCGGGCTTCCAGCACCGGGCCGACGCCGCGCCCCACCGGCTGGCTGCCGTCGGTGATCACCACATCGATCACCATGCCCAGCTGGCCGGCGACATATTCGAACAGTTTGCGCAGCTTCACGGCGGCGGCTTCGCTGCGCACCTTGGCGGTGGGGCCAACCGGCATGTCGATCACCAGGTGGGTGGCGCCGGCCGCGAGCTTCTTGGACAGGATGGAGGCCACCATCTGCTCGGCGGTGTCGATGCCGAGCGGCCGTTCGACGCTGATCAGGATATCGTCCGCCGGGGAGAGGTTGACCCGGCCGCCCCAGGCCAGCACGGCGTGCTCCTGTGCCACGATCGCCTCGATCCGCGCGGCGGTGAGTTCGACATTGGCCAGCACTTCCATCGTGTCGGCGGTGCCCGATGGCGACGTGATGGCGCGCGAACTGGTCTTGGGGATGATCAGGCCGTGGGCGGCCACGATCGGCACCACGATCATGGAGGTGCGGTTGCCGGGGATGCCGCCGATGCAATGCTTGTCCACCACCAGCGGGCCGGGCCAGTGCAGCCGCTCGCCGGCGTTGGCCATGGCGCGGGTGAGCGCCAGCGTCTCGCCGCGCGACATGGAGCCGGCGCAGGCCACCAGGAAGGCGGCGATCTCCATGGGCGCATACCGGTGGTGGGTGATGTCGGCGATGATGGCATTGATGTCTGGCGCGTCCAGCAAGGCGCCGCCGATCTTGCGGCGCACGGCCTCCAGGCTGGCCGGCGGGCGGGCCTGGGCGATGGTAACGTTCGTGCCAGCCGGCAGGCCCAGCCGGCGGAAGGCCTGTTCGCCCAGCCCGATCTCGCCGGGTTCGAGCAGATGGTCATCATCCAGAATGGCCAGCGTGGCGAGGATGCTCGCTTCGCCGGCGCAGATCTCGATCTTCTTCAACGCCTGGAACTGTTCGGCGCCATAGCTGCTGCCGGTGCGCGGCAGGAAGGCCATGTTTTCCGGATAGGTATCGATGGCGACCGGGCGGATCGTGAACATGTGCGCGCCGCTCGGCCTCCCCCTGTTGTCCTGTGGGCAGCATGCACCAGCCGCGGCGGTGGGCCAATGCCGGGCTTCTACGGACAGCCATCCGCAATCACCCCGGCTTGTGGGAGGCGTCTGCCCGCCCGACACTGGCGGCACCGATGATGTCAGACAGTGTGGACCCCAGTGCGCCCGGCGCGCCGCCCGGCAGCTTTGCCGCCACCGGGCTGGGCAAGCTGTATCGCACCGGCGAGGCCGAGGTTCATGCCCTGCGCGGCGTCGATCTGGCGATCGCCGCGGGCGAGATGCTGGTGCTGCTCGGCCCGTCGGGCAGCGGCAAGTCCACCCTGCTCAACATCCTGGGCGGGCTGGACCGGCCGACCAGCGGCCGCCTGTGGTTTGGCGATGAGGAACTGACCGGCCTGGACGACACCGGCCTCACCCGCTTCCGCCGCGCCCACGTGGGCTTCATCTTCCAATTCTACAATCTCATCCCCAGCCTCACCGCGCTGGAGAATGTGCGGCTCGTGACCGATATCGCCGCGCATCCGATGGACCCGGCCGCCGCGCTTGACCGGGTGGGGCTGGCCAACCGGCGGGACAATTATCCGGCGCAATTGTCGGGCGGCGAGCAGCAGCGTGTGGCCGTGGCACGCGCCATCGCCAAGCAGCCCGCCGTGCTGCTCTGCGACGAGCCGACCGGCGCGCTCGATTCAGCTACCGGCGTGCATGTGCTGGCGGCGCTGGCCGAAGCCAATCGCCAGCTGGGTGCCACCGTGGTGATCATCACCCACAATGTCGGTATCGCCGCCATGGCGCACCGCGTCATCCATTTCCGCGACGGCCGGATTGCCCGAGAGGAACTGAACGACCATCCGGTGGCGCCGGCGGAGATCAGCTGGTGACGGCGCTCGATCTCAAGCTGGCGCGTGACCTGTGGCGGCTGCGCGGCCAGGCGCTGGCCATCGCGCTGGTGCTGGCGGCGGCGACGGCCACCTTCATCATGTCGATGGGGCTGCACCGGTCGCTCACCGAAACGCGGGACGCCTATTATGCCCGCAATGCCTTTGCCGACCTGTTTTCCGGCATGGTGCGCGCGCCGCGGGCCATCGTGGCGCGCATCGCTGCCATTCCCGGCGTGGCCCGCGCCGAGGGCGGCATCCAGAGCTATGCGACGCTGGATGTGCCCGGCAACGCGGCGCCGGTCAGGGCCTTGTTCAACGCGCTGGACGATCGCGGCCAGAACCGGCTCAACCAGGTGACGCTGCGGCTGGGCCGCATGCCGCAGCCCGGCCGGCCGGGCGAGGTGGTGGCCGATGAAGCCTTTGCCAGGGCCAATAGCCTGGCCCCTGGCAGCCGCATCACTGCGCTTGTCCATGGCCGCCGGCTGTCGCTGATGGTGGTCGGCATCGGCATGGCGCCCAACTTTGTCTATGCCATGGCGCCGGGCGACCTGTTGCCCGATGACCGGCGCTTCGGCGTGTTCTGGATGGGTCGGCGCGGGCTGGAGGCGGCGACCGACCGGCAGGAGGCGATCAACAGCCTGTCGGTCATGCTGGAACCCGGCGCCAACCCGGTCAACGTGATCCGGGCCATCGATGCGATACTGGCGCCTTATGGCGGCACGGGTGCCTACGGCCGCGCCGACCACCTGAGCCACGCCTTCATCGACAACGAGTTGCAGCAACTGGATGCCATCACGCGGGTCATCCCGCCGGTGTTCCTGGTGGTGGCGGTGTTCCTGGTCACCATCGTCATGGGCCGCATGATCCGCACCGAACGCGGCCAGATCGGACTGTTGAAGGCGTTCGGCTATTCCGATTGGGCGGTGGCGGCGCACTATCTGAAGTTCGCGGCCGTCATCGCGCTGCTGGCGACGTTGATGGGGGCTGCAGCCGGCATCTGGATGGGCCGCGAAATGGCGCGGCTCTACAGCGAATATTATCACTTCCCCTTCCTCGATTACATCGTGTCGCCGCCGTTGATCCTGGCAGCGGGCGCGCTGTCGCTGGCAACGGCCGGGCTGGGCGCAGCGTTCGGCGTCCGGCAGGCGGTGCGGTTAAGCCCGGCGGTCGCCATGTCGCCGCCGCCACCACCCATCTATCGCGCCGGCGCCGTGGAGCAGCTGGGCCGGCGGCTGGGCTTTTCCGCCATCGGCCACATGATCGTGCGCCACATCGCGCGCTGGCCAGGGCGATCGGCGATCACCGTGCTGGGCGTGGCGATGGCCGGCGGGCTGTTGTTCTCCACCCTGCAGTTCATCGATTCCAGTCGCACCATGATCGACAGTTTCTTCTTCCGCGCCCAGCGTCAGGATCTTACCGTCACCTTCGTCGAACCGCGCGGGCACGACGTGCTGTTCGCACTGGCGCAGCTGCCCGGCGTCATGCGGGTGGAGCCGGCGCGCGGGCTGGCGGTGCGGCTGGTCAACGGCAACCGCCAGGAACGCACGGCCATCGAAGCGACCCGCACCGACACCGCGCTCAGCCTGCGCATCGACGCCCAAGGCCGCGCCATTGCGCTGCCCGAACATGGCCTGCTGCTCAGCCGGCAACTCGCCGACAAGCTGGGCGTGCGCGCCGGCCAGCGCGTCGAGGTGCAACTGCTGGCCGGGCGACGCAGCGTCACCCGCCTGCCGGTGGTCAGCATCGTCGACGAGTATATCGGCAAGCGTGCCTATGCCGGCGAGGACACGCTGGCGGCGCTGGCGCGCGACAACGCCCCGGTCGGCGCCGCCCTGTTGCGCATCGATCCGGCGCAGCGTGATGCCATCCTCGCCCGGCTGAAGGCGATGCCGCAGGTGCTGGGTGTCAACGAGAAGGCGGCGTCGCTGGTGCAGTTCGAGAAGATGATCGACGACAATCTGCTGACCATGATCATCTTCTATGTCGGCTTTGCCTCGGCCATCGTCATCGGCGTGGTCTACAACAGTGCGCGCATCATCCATTCGGAACGGGCGCATGAACTGGCGACGCTCCGGGTGCTGGGCTATCATCGCAGCGAAGTCGCCCTGGTGCTGCTGGGGGAACTGGCGTTGCTGGTGGTGCTGGCGACGACGTTTGCCTGCCTGATCGGCTATGGCCTGGCGCAGTTGATGACCGCGATGTTCAGTTCCGACCTGTTCCGCCTGCCGTTCGCGCCGGACCGGGCCAGCTATGGCTGGTCGATCGTCATCGTGCTGATGGCGGCGGCGGCCACGGCCGGCACGGTGGCGCTGCGCGTGCAGCGGCTCGACATGGTGCGCGTATTGAAGGCGAGGGAGTGATGGGAGCGTTCCTCAACCGCTGGCGCTGGGCGCTGCTGCTGGTTGCATTGCTGGCCGGTGGGCTCACCTATGCCTTCTGGCCGCAGCCGCAACCGGTGGACGCGGCCGTGGTGACGCAAGGCCCGATGATGGTGGGCATCACCGATGATGGCACCACCCGCGTGCGCCGCCTCTCGGTCGTGTCGGCGCCGATCAGCGGCTATGTCGAACCGATCACGCTGGAGCCGGGTGACACGGTGACGGTTGGCCGGATGATTACCCACATGCACGGGCCGCCATCGGCGCCGCTGGATCCCAACAGCCAGCGCCAGGTGCGCGCAGCCCTGGTGGCGGCGCAGGCCAGCACCCGCGGCACGGCGGCGACGCTGGAACAGGCCCGCCGCGATCTGGCCCGCTCCGAGGACCTGGGAAGGCGCGGCTTTCTCGCCCGCGCGCAACTGGAGGCCGCGCGCACCCGCGTTGCCACCACCGCCGCCCAGTTGGCGCAGGGCAACGCCGATATCGCCCGCCTTCGGGCACAACTGGCCGCACCCACGGGCAGCGAGG
>NZ_WMHO01000193.1 GCF_010994245.1 Sandarakinorhabdus rubra | reverse complement strand
CCTCGCCGGCGGGCGGGCGCCAGCGCGGGCCTTCGCGCAGTACATGGCGCGCGCCGTGGGTGGCACCCCGCCCGAGCCGCTCGCCACCGATGTCTCGGAAGATCCGGGCCTGTTCGGCGAGCCGGACGCCGAAAGCTATGGCATCACCATGGACGAGGCGCCGGCAGCCGGCGAGCCACCGCCGATGGATGAGGCCCCGCGGCTGGATGACAACTGGCTGGACAAGGCCCTGAACGAACCGGCCCCGCCTGCGCGATAACTAGCTGAGCACGCACCAGGCCGGGGCGTGATCGCTAGCCTTCTCTTGCCCGCGCACGTCTTTCATCACGCCCGCATCGGCCAGCCGGTCGGCGGCGGCCGGCGAGAGCAGCAGGTGATCGATGCGAAAGCCGTGGTCGCGAGGCCAGGCACCAGCCTGATAGTCCCAGAAGCTCCAGATGCCACCATTGGGATGGAGCGACCGCACCGCATCCGTCCAGCCCTGCCACAGCAATTGGCGATAGGCGGCGCGGCTCTGCGGCAGCTTCAGTGCGTCGTCGGCCATGGCGGCGGCATCCCAGATGTCGTCATCATTGGGGATCACGTTGTAATCACCGGCCAGCACCACCGGCAGTCCGGTTTCGAGCAGTGCCGCCGCGCGGGCCCGCAGCCGCTCCATCCACGCCAGCTTGTAGTCATATTTCGGCCCCGGCGCCGGGTTGCCGTTGGGCAGATAGAGCGAGGAGACACGCACGCCCGCCACGTCGGCCTCAAGATAGCGGGCCTGCTCGTCCGCATCATCGCCGGGCAGGCCGCGCTGCACCTCGGTTGCCGGCTCGCGGGACAGGATGGCGACGCCGTTGAAGCCCTTCTGGCCGTGGACGAGACAGTGGTAGCCGGCCTCTTTCAGCACATCGACGGGGAAATTCTCGCTGACCGTCTTGATCTCCTGCAGGCAGGCGATATCGGGCTTTGCCGCCTCCAGCCATTCCAGCAGGCGCGGCAGGCGGGCGTTGGTGCCGTTGATGTTGAACGTCGCGATGAGCATGGCCCAACCCTAGGCTCTCAACTGGCCAGCTTCAACAGCGCCGCCAGCGTGTCGGCCTCGGCGGCCGGCTTGTCACTGCGGATGCGCGATATGCGCGGAAAGCGCATGGCCAGGCCGGACTTGTGGCGCGTCGAGGCATGGATGCTGTCGAACGCCACCTCCAGCACCAGGGATTTTTCCACCTCGCGCACCGGGCCGAAACTGTTCACCGTGTGGCTGCGCACCCATTTGTCGAGGAAGGCGAGCTCCGCATCGGTGAAGCCGGAATAGGCCTTGCCGACAGGGAGCAGCTGGCCGTCGCCAGCCCAGCAGCCGAAGGTGAAATCGCTGTAGAGGCTCGAGCGTTTGCCATGGCCGCGTTGGGCATACATCAGCACGCAATCAGCGGTGAGCGCATCGCGCTTCCACTTGAACCACAGGCCGGCCCGGCGCCCGGCCAGATAGGGCGCATCACGGCGCTTCAGCATCAGTCCCTCGATGGCAGCATCGCGCGCGCCGGCTCTCAGCGTGGCGAGCTCCTCCCAGTCACGTGCCTCGACCACGGGCGACAGCTCGAAGCGCTCGGGATCGAGCCGCGGCAGCAGCGCCTCCAGCCGTTGCCGGCGTGCCGTCCAGGGCAGCGCACGCACGTCCTCGCCGGCATGGGCCAGCAGGTCATAGACGCGCACGAAGGCCGGGCGCTCGGCGATCAGCCGGGCTGGCGGCGCCTTGCGGCCCAACCGCTGCTGCAGTGCGTTGAAACTGCCAGATGCGAGGGCGCCATCGGCCTGCCCTTCCCCGCGCACCAGAAGCTCGCCGTCCAGCGCCGCCGGCAGCTCCAGCGTTACGTCAGGGAAACTCGCCGAGATATCGTCGCCGGTGCGGCTGAACAGCCGCGTCTGGCCGCCGGCGTGGACGACCTGCACGCGGATGCCATCCCACTTCCATTCGGCAACATGGTCTGCGAGGTCAAGCGGCGCTTCCAGCGGGGTGGCCAGCATGAACGGGCGGAAGATCGGCACGTCACCAGCGGTGGGCGGCGGCGCGGCACCGCACCCCCAGGCGAACAGCGGCGCGAACGGCGGGCTCAGCCCATGCCACACCTCCTCCACCGCCTCGACATCGAGGTCGAAGGCCTGCGCAAAGCCGGTCTTGGCCAGCCGCGCCGAGACGCCGGCCCGAAGCGCGCCTGTGGCCAGCTTGATCAACGCATAGCGGCCGGGCGCGTCCAGCCGATCGAGCAGCATCGCCACCACGGCGGGCGCCGCGCTGCGCGACAGGCCGGACAATTGCTCGACGACATCGTCCAGCGTCGGCGATGGCGGGCGTTCGCCGGGCGGGTCGGGCCAGAGCAGGGAGATCGTCTCGGCCATGTCGCCGACGAAATCATGGCTGAGCGCGAACAGCACCGGGTCCACCCGCTCGGCGGCAAGCGCCTTCAGCAGGCTTGGCTGCACCGCCTTCAGTTCGAGCCGGCCGGTGAGCGCCGCCAGCGCCCAGCCGCGCGCCGGATCGGGGGTGGCACGCAGATAGTCGGCGATCAGTCGCAGCTTGCCATGGCGGCTGCGCGTGTAGGTCAACGCGTCGAGCAGGCGGGCGAATTGCTCCATCGGCGCCAGCGTTAGCACGGGGTTAGCATGGGGCAAGAAGATGCGCTAAGGCCTTGGCTCATGCGCATGCGTGACCTTGAGAAGGCCAGCGGTGTGGGGCGGGAGACCATCCGCTTCTACATCCGCGAAGGCCTGCTGCCCGAACCCGACAAGCCGAGCCGCAACAGCGCGCGCTATTCGGATGTGCACGTGGCGCGCCTGAAGGCGATCAAGCGCCTGCAGGAGGAGCGGTTCCTGCCTCTGTCGGTGATCCGCACCCTGCTCGAGGCCGAGGATGGTGATCGCTGGCTGCTGCCCGACATGTTCCCGATGCTGGAAGCCACGCTGGCGCAGCGGCTCGCCGAAGCCGGCCCGGCGCGGGTGGCGCTCAGCGATCTGGGCCTGCCAGATCACCAGCAGGACCATCTCGCTGAACTGATGATCACCGTGGCGGAAGACGGCACCGTGTCGGGCCGCGATGCCGCCATCCTGCGGACCGTGCAGAAGCTTGACGACATCGGCTTCACGCCGGAGCTGGGCTTTCACGGCGGCCAAATGCGGCTCTACAACGTGCTGATCGACTGGCTGACCCAGCAGGAAATCCGCCACTTCCTCGAACATATCGCCGGCCATGTCGGCGAGGCCAAGGCGCTGGAGATGGCCGAACAGGGCATCGCCATCATCAACGAGCTGCTGGGCCAGCTGCGCACCCGCGCCCTGCTCCGGAAACTGGCCGACCTGCGCCAGACCAGCCAGAGCTGAACGAAAGACCCAAAAGCATGATGCACAGATTGCGCGTGATGATGCTTCTCGCCGCCTGGTCAGGCGCGGCGATGGCCCAGCCCGCAGCGCAGCCCGCACCACAACCACTTGGCCAGGTGCGCGTGCTGGCCACCGGCGGCACCATCGCCGGGGCGGGCAACGCCGCCGGGGTGAGCTACAAGTCGGGCGTGGTCGGGGTGGCGGACCTGATCCGCGCGGTGCCCGGCGTCGAACAGGTGGCGACCATCTCGGCGGAACAGGTCGCCAATGTCGCCAGCGGCGACATGGACGAGACGCTGTGGCGCCGGCTGCTGGGCCGGGTGGAGGCCGCCATCGCCGATCCCGGCGTGAATGGCGTCGTCATCACCCATGGCACTGATACGCTGGAGGAGACCGCCTTCTTCCTCAGCCTGCTGGTGCCAGCCACCAAACCAGTGGTGCTGGTCGGCTCGATGCGGCCCAGCACGGCGATCTCGGCGGACGGGCCCCAGAACCTGGGCGATGCCATCCGCGTCGCGGTGGCGCCGGCGTCTGCCGGACGCGGCGTGATGGTGGTGATGAACGACACGATCTTCGATCCCACGTCCGTCACCAAGGTGGACGTGCGGCGGGTGGAGGCCTTTGCGGCACCGTCGCACGGGCCAATTGGCGATATGCTGAAGCCCCAGCCGCGCTTCTTCACCGGCAGCCTGCCGGCCCCGCCTTCGCTGACGCTGAAGCCCGGCGCGCTGCCGTCGGTCGCCATCGTCTATGCCCATGCCGGCCTCACCGGCGATGACGTGCGCCGCATCGCCGGCGACGCCAAGGGCGTGGTGATTGCCGGCGTGGGCGCCGGCGGCTTTTCAACCAGCGCGAGGAAAGCGATCGGGGAGCTGACGAAGCGCGGGGTCGCCGTGGTGCGCACGCCGCGCCAGGGCCATGGCGACATCTGGACAAGCGACGGACCCGACGACGGGGACAGCGTCTCAACCATCGCCGGGCGCGAACTCACCCCGGCGAAGGCCCGCATCCTGTTGATGCTGGCTCTGCAGGAACGGCGCGACACCGCCGGCCTGCAGGCGCTGTTCGACTATTATGGCGTGCCCGTCCGCTAGGCTCAGAAGCCGGCGGACACGGTGACCACCGGGCCACTGCCCGGCAGGGCATTACCGCCCACCCTCTCCCGCCAGTCGGCCTGCAGGCGGATGCCTTGCCAGCCGGCACTGACCGACGGTCCGACATCGGCGCGCCAGACATCGGGACTGCCCGGCCCCGAGCCGGTCTGCCCGCTGGCCCAGGCCCCGGCGGCCAGCGTGGCGGGGCCGAGCCTGAGCAGCCGCGCGGTGGCCTGGGCGCCGCCATAGGCCTGGCCGCCGCCCAGCACCCCGGCTTCGCCATAGGCCGCCAGCCTGCCCCTGCTCTGCCCCGCGGCCAGACGCAGCGTCCAGTCGCCGCGCGCCTGGGCGCCGATCGCAATCATCCGTTCTGCTGACAGGGCGACGCCCGGCAGCAGCGCCTGGCGCACGCCGATCGCTGCCAGCGCCGTTTCCTGCCGCACGCCGG
>NZ_WMHO01000192.1 GCF_010994245.1 Sandarakinorhabdus rubra | reverse complement strand
CCAGCTCAGCCGCACCAGGCCGGGTGGATTCGGCGCCGACATCGATGATCGCGGCGCCGGCCCGGTGCATGGCATGGGCAGCGGCCACGGCCGCATCCGGCGCAGCGTGCCGCCCGCCATCGGAAAAACTGTCAGGGGTGACGTTCAATATGCCCATCACCAGCGGCAACGGATGGGCAAAGCGGGCCAGCAGCGGGCGCGGCCGCGTCAGCCGGTCCAACCAGTCGCCCGGCAGCTCGCTGGCCGCCACGAAGCCTTCGCTGCCGGCGCGGGTCAGCAACTCGGCGCGGGCAAAGCGAAAGGGGCCGCCGGCCAGCGGCAGCCCCTCGCCTTCGGTCAAGATGGGGCGATAATAGCGCCTCACCAGATCTTCACGCGCTTGTCCGGCGGCAGATAGAGCTTGTCGCCCGGCTTGACGCCGAAGGCCTGATACCAGGCATCGAGATTGCGCACCGTCTGCGCCCGAAAGCGGTTGGGCGAATGCGGATCGCTGGTCAGCAGCTGCAGCTGCAGCGGCTCGCGATACTTGCCGCGCCAGACCTGGGCAAAGCCGAGGAAGAAGCGCTGCTCTCCAGTGAAGCCGTCGATCACCGGCGCCGGCTTGCCGCCCAGCGACCGCTTCCATGCATCCCATGCGATCTGCAGTCCGGCAACATCGGCGATATTCTCGCCCAGCGTCAGCTGGCCGTCGATGCGCTTGCCGGGCAGCGGTTCATAGGCGGCATATTGGTCGACCAGCGCCTTGGCCAGCGTCTCGAAGCGTTCGACATCGCCCTTGGTCCACCAGTCCGCCAGCCTGCCGGTCTTGTCATATTTGCGGCCCTGGTCGTCGAAATGGTGCAGGATCTCGTGGCCGATCACCGCGCCGATGGCGCCATAGTTCACCGCGTCGTCGGCCTTGGGATCGAAGAAGGGCGGCTGCAGTATGGCAGCCGGGAACACGATCTCGTTCCACACCGGATAGGCATAGGCATTCACCTCCATCGGCGCCATCAGCCATTCGCTGCGATCCACCGGCTTGCCCAGCTTGGCGACCTGGCGGGCATGTTCGAAGGCCAGCGCGCGGCGGCGGTTGCCCAGCGCGTCGCCCTTCACCACCTCCAGCCCGGCATAATCACGCCACTTGTCGGGGTAGCCGATCTTGGGCGTGAAGGCGGCGAGCTTAGCGCGCGCCACGGCGCGGGTTTCCGGCGCCATCCAGGCAAGGTTCGCCAGCCGCGCATCGAGCGCGGCGATGATGTTCTTCACCAGCGCATCGGTCTTGGCCTTGGCCTCTGGCGGGAAATGCCGCTCGACATAGAGCGCACCCACCGCTTCGCCCAGCGCATCGGTGGTCTGGTCCACGCCGCGCTTCCAGCGATCGCGCAGCACCTGCTGGCCGGTGAGGGCCCTGGACAGCTGGAAGCTGGTGTCGACAAATGCCTTGGGCAGCACACCGGCATAGCCAGCCAGCAGGCGCAGGCGGGCATAATCCTGCCACACCGCCAGCGGCTCGCTCTCGATCAGCCTGGCCGAACCGGCAATCGCGCTGGTCTGCGCGATCACCACGCGGTCCAGGCTGCCCAGCTGGGCGCCGGCCAGGAAGGCATCCCAGTCGAGGCCGGGATAGAGCTTGGCCAGCTCGGCGCGCGTGGCCGGGTTGTAGGTCTTGTCGGCCTCGCGGCTTTGCGCCGGCGTCCAGTGCACGGCGGCGATCTTGGCTTCCAGCGCAAACACCGCATCGGCGCGCGCTTCGGGGCGGTCGAGGCCGGCGAGGCGGAACATTTCGGCGGCATAGCGGCGATAGGCGGCGCGGGCCTGCTCGAACTGTTCGCCGGTGGCCGTGTAATATTCGCGTTCGGGCAGGCCGAGACCACCCTGATAGCTGGTAACCGCCACCTGGTCGGGGTTCTTGTCGTCGGCGCTGATGCCCAGCAGCAGCGGCGCATTGAGGCCGGACACCTGCCCACGCCCGAGCCAGGTCGACAACGCACGGCGATCGTTGATGGCAGCGATGGCATCAAGCTCGGGCGCCAGCGGCGTCAGGCCGGCAGCCTCAATCGCCGCCTCGTCCATGAAGCTTGCATAATAGTCTCCAACCTTCTGGGCCGTGCTGCCGGGCGCGGCGCGCTGGGCCGCCGCCGCCTCGATGATGGCGCGGGTGCGCTCCCGGCTCAGATCATCCAGCACATAGGTCGGGCCGGCGCCGGCGCGATCGGCCGGGATTTGCAGATTCTTCAGATACACGCCGCTGGCAAAGGCGTTGAAATCGTCGCCGGGCTTCACGCTGCGGTCCATGCCGCCGGTATCGAAACCGAAGCTGCCGATCGCGGGGGTTTCAGCAGCGATGACAGCGCAGGGGCTGGCGGTGGCAAGGACCAGGGCAAGCAGGAATCGACGCATCAAACGGCTCCATCAGTCGTAGGCGCCGTGTATTAGCGAGATGATACGCCCGGCTCAAGAGCAGCCATGCCGCAGCGCTGCGGCAGCCGACACAGGCCAGAGCGTCTGGCGGGGGCGAGACAAGGGTGCCAAACGTCAGGCGTGCGCCGCAGTGGCTTGGCGAAACGCCTGACGCTTGGCATCCAGAGGCACAAGCTGGCCTTCTTCTTCTACGTGCCAGAAGGTCCAACCGTTGCAGCTCGGCAGGTTCTGCGCCGCGGCTCCCATCTGATGGATGGATCCCTGGCGGCCAGCCATGTCGAGGCTGCCATCAGCGCGAACGCGGGCGTTGGCGCGGCGGCCCGGACCCCAAAGGCGTGTGCCGGGGCGGACATAGCCGCTCTCGACGAGACTGCCGAACGGGATGCGTGGCTCCGCGCGCTTGCCCTCGCTGATTTCCATGGCGCCGCCTTCCAGCGGCAGCAGGTTCGCGATGCGCTGCTCGGCAAGGCGAACATAATGTTCCTCACGCTCGATGCCGATCCACTTGCGGCCGAGCAGCTTGGCGACCGCACCCGTGGTACCGGTGCCGAAGAAGGGGTCCAGCACCACGTCGCCGGGGCGGGTGCAGGCGATGAGGATGCGATACAGCAGCGCCTCGGGCTTCTGGGTCGGGTGCGCCTTGGCGCCGGCCGATTTCAGCCGTTCGCCGCCCGTGCAGATGGGGATCAGCCAGTCCGACCGCATCTGCAGGTCGTCGTTCATCGCCTTCATCGCCTGGTAGTTGAAACAGGCGCGGCTGCTTTCCGAGCGCGCCGCCCAGATCAGCGTCTCGTGCGCGTTGGTGAAGCGGGTGCCCTTGAAGTTGGGCATCGGGTTGGCCTTGCGCCAGACGATGTCGTTCAGCAGCCAATAGCCCTCGTCCTGCAGAGCAGCGCCAACGCGGAAGATGTTGTGATAGGAACCGATGGTCCAGATCGCGCCATCGGGCTTCAGCAGCCGCCGCGCCGCCTTCAGCCAGGCGCGGGTGAAGGCATCATAGGCGGCAAAGCTGGCGAACTGGTCCCAATGATCGGTCACCGCGTCGACATGGCTGCCATCAGGCCGCGACAGCTCGCCCCCCAGCTGCAGATTGTAGGGCGGATCGGCAAAGATCAGATCGACGCTGCCGGCGGGCAGCCGGTTCATCTCTTCAATGCAGTCGCCCATCAGCACGCGCCCGGTGGGCAGCCTGGGTTGCGGCTTGCGACCGTTCAGCCCGGTCTCCACGCCCAGGTTGTCGGCATCGCGCAGGTCGCTGGCTCGAAAGGCGTTCATGGCGAAGGGCTCCGCAGAAAAAGCGAGCCCGTGATGAGTCAGCTGCGAGTCGCAGTCAAGAATCCATTTGGAATCAAGAAGATTCCCTGATTCGCCGCAAAGCCGAATCAAACCGGGAACGCCACCACATGTTGAGTCCGACGTGACGTGCCGGACTCAACCCCTTGTGGTGTTGCCCGGCGGACTCACCCCGAACTTTCTTCGCACAGCGCCCGGATCGGCGCGAAGCTGCGGCGATGATGCACGGTGACGCCCAGGCGTTTCAGGGCGGCGGCGTGGGCGGCGGTGCCATAGCCCTGGTTCGTCGCCCAGCCATAGCCGGGGTGCTGCAGATCCAGATCGGCCATGATCGCATCGCGCGTCACCTTGGCGATGATCGAGGCTGCCGCGATCGCCGGCTCCGATCCGTCGCCACCCACGATGGCCCGTGCTGGCCAGCGCCATTTGGGCAGGCGGTTGCCATCCACCAGCACCAGCGCCGGTTCGACATCGAGCCCGGCGACGGCGCGCGTCATGGCCAGATATGTCGCCTGCAAGATGTTGAGCCTGTCGATCTCGACCACGCTCGCCAGGCCGACTCCGATCCGGCACCGGCTCGCGCGCAAGGCCGCGAACAGCGCCTGCCGCCGCGCTGCCGAGAGCTTCTTGCTGTCATCCAGCCCGGCCGGAACCGGGCCATCAAGGATCACCGCGGCCGCCACCACCGGCCCCGCCCACGGCCCGCGCCCGGCTTCGTCAACACCGGCAATCATGGGCCAGCAATCACACCCGCCACGGGGGAAAGCGGCGGTTCTCGCCGGCGGCATAGAGGCAGACCGGGTTGCCCGCGGGATCGCGCAGCCGGGCCTCGCGCCACAACCACGGCTGGTCCTGCGGCAACTGTTCGAACATCACCCCGGCAGCCTGCAGCTCCGCCACCCACGCATCGAGGCGGCCAGACTCGAAATAGACCATGGCCCCGCCCGCCTCGCCATGGCCGACATGCAGCGACAAGGTGGTGCCGTTGCCGGCTTCGAGGCGGGCATAGCCATTGTCCGGGCTGTCGACGATCAGCCGCAGGCCAAGCTGGCGATAGAAGGCGATGGAGGCGGCAAGATCGGTGGCCGGCAGTGTCACCTGGTTGAGCACCGGCGGCAGCGCGGTGATATCATTCATCACGCCGGCATGGCCCATTGGCCCGGCCCCCTGCCCCAGCCCCGGCGCGGACAGCAGTGCGATCCGCACGAAGGCGCGCGCCCGCGCCACCGCTTCGGCCAGCGCCAGCCCCTGCCCCAGCCCGCAGGCCAGCGCCGCCGAAAGCGTGCAG
>NZ_WMHO01000191.1 GCF_010994245.1 Sandarakinorhabdus rubra | reverse complement strand
CCGCCGCTGCCCGCATCGTCGGCTTCGCCGCTACCGGCCGCCAGCGCCGCGCCGGCTGCCGGCACGGTGCCTTCGCCGGCCGCGATGGCAAAGCCCAGCACGGCGCCGTCTGTCATCTCGACGCGCAGCACGCCGTTCACCGTGCCTTCCGGCGCATTGGCATCGGTTTCGATGCGCAGCGCGTCGCCAGCGCGCGTCACCTGCTGCGGCGTGACGTGGTTGATCACCATGTCCCCGGCCGGAAAGAACCAGGCCGATTTCACCCGCTCTAGACCGGCCAGCGGCACGGCGAGCACGAAGCGGTTGCCCTGCTTTGCCCAGCTCGCGGTGGCCAATAGCGGCTTGGGCAGCGCCTCGCGGGCGGCGGTGAGGCGGGCGCCCATGTCAGGGTCGGCGGCGCCATCGCCGATGACGAGCGGCAGGGTGAGGGTGGCGTTTTCCGGCACGCACTGCTCAAAGCTGCACACCAGCCAGTCGACCTTCACCGTGATCGGAAACTCGCTGCCCGGCGCCACGCCGGCCGGCACGTTCACCGACGTGGTGAGAATGTTCGTCTTTTCATAGACATGGTTCATCAGGCCGGAGACGACGAGCGTGCCCGGCACCGGATATTGCAGCTCCGGCGGGGTCGCCACGCCCGGCGGCAGGGTCCATTCCACCCGCGTCGGCGCGCCGGCATCGCCGGGGTTCAGCCAATAGGTGTGCCAGCCCTTCTTCGGCGTCAGCTCAATGCCCAGCTGCACCGTGGTGCCAGGGGCGGGGCGGGCGCTCTGGGCGATCAGTTCCACCCGCGTGTTGGGCTGGTCGCTGAACGACTGGGCCAAGGCGGGAGGCGCCAACAGCAGGGCCAGCGCGAGGAGGAGGCGACGAATCATGCCGGCCTTGTGCCAGCAGCGGCCACAAAGGAAAAGAGAAGCCCCAGTTGGGCGCTGCCAACCGGGGCTTCGTGCCACAGGGATTGCCTGTTGAGCGTCAGAAGCGGGCGATGATGCCCACACGCGCCGCACCGCCGGCGGTGGGCAGGCCAACCTGGTAATCGACGCCGTTCAGGGCCGAGATGGCGCGCACCCCGCTGTTGCCGGTTGCCAGCACCGACTGGCGGCCGAGATCGGTGTAGAGATACTCGGCGCGCAGGCTCACCCCGTCGGTCAGCTTGAACTCGGTGCCGGCGCCGATCGTCCAGCCGAAGCGGCCCTGGCTGCGCTCACCGCTCCAGGCAACGGTGGGCGCACCGTTTACCACCACGCCGGCGGTGCCGCGAACATCGGCCAGCGCGACGCCGCCGGTGCCGTACAGCAGCACATTCTCGCCCACAGTGGTGCCCAGCCGGGCGCGCAGAGAGCCCTGGGTCCCAATGCGGCGGCTGGCGCTGGTGGTCAGGCCATTGGGGGCCAGATCAGGGATGGCCGCGCCCGAAAAGGCCGCGCCGGCACGGTTGGCGCCGAAGCTGACATCGGCTTCAAGGCCATAGACAAGGCTGCCCGACGAGCCGTTCCAGCCAGCCACGGCACCGCCGCGCCAGCCATCGTTATTGTCGAGCCGCAGCGATTCCGGCGCGACCGTGTCGGGCAGGCCCAGGAAGGCGGTGGTCCCTTCAGTGACGGCGTTGCGGCTGTTGTGCAGCTGCACGCTGCCGATCACGCCAACATAGACACCGTCGAACTTGGTTTCGGCCAGCGCCGGTGCCGACAAGGCCAGCAGGGCGCCGCTGACGAGCAGTAGCGAATTTCTTTTCAGCAACATGACACACTCCTTGGTTGGGGGCCTTTGGTTGGAGGCAGCTCAGGCGTTTACGGCTGGCGGCTGAAGCGAAAATGAACGGCTGCGGTGCTGTTGACCAACTGCGACAGGCCGCCGCAAATCATTGTTCAAGCGATAGTTTTTGCAAATGCAAGAATGGTTGGGGCGTATTGGCCGCTACCTGGCCTTGCCATCAGCGAACGTGGCCAGCCAGCCTCACAACCGGGCAAGTGCCGCGCGCAGCGCCGAGTAATGCGAGCATCCGGGCAGGAGGTGGAGCGTGACCGGGCCGGGCAGTGCACCGGCCAATGCCCTGGCCATTGCCGGCGGAGTCCAATTGTCCTGCGTGCCTTGCCAGATTGTGACCGGCGCGCCGACATGGGCGAGATCGGCACCGCCATCAGCAACATAGGCGGCAACGTCGGCGATGAACCCGCGCGGGTCGCGCCCCAGTCCTTCCCGCAGCACCTGGGCCATTGCCTGTCGGAAGGCCGGCTCACGGAATAGCGCGCGGTCCTTGCCGGCCGCGGTGGCGAACAGGCGGTCGAGCAGAAAGTTTGGCGCGGTCTGGGCCAGCAGGCTTTGCAGATGGACCGCCATGCGGAAGAGCCTGGGCCGGGATTGCGCCATGCGAAACAAGGTGCCGCCGGCCATGTCGTCCAGAAAATCCCCCAGCGCCAGGGGTGCGGCCGGCGAGACGAGGTGGACCTGCGCTACCCGCTTCCCAAGGTCCCGCGCGACCGCCAAGGCGGCTGGCGCGCCGAGCGAGAAGCCGATGAGGGTCAGCGGTTCCAGGGCGCAGCTCTGCGCTACCTGCGCGGCCAAAGTCTGCGGGCTGATCGGGGTGTTGCGGTCTGGCGCGAAGGCGGCAAGGCCCGGCGGGGCAAGGGCGTCCCATTCGGCGCCGCCGCCCGGTTGGCCATGAAAATAGGCGATGCGCGGCGCGGGGTCCGGTTTGGCCATGCAGCAGCGCTTAGCACGGCCCACGGTTCAGCACGACAACGCCGGAGCTGCTGCCCCGGTGCCGCCCTGCGTCGCTGCTTTCCGGTATGGAAAAAGGGGCCGCGCCTTGGCGCAGCCCCTTCATCTTTCGCGGAAAACTGAAAGCGTCCGGATCAGCGCTTGCTGAACTGGAAGCTGCGGCGGGCCTTGGCCTTGCCGTACTTCTTGCGCTCGACCACGCGCGGGTCGCGGGTCAGGAAGCCGGCCTGCTTCACGGGCGTGCGCAGGGTCGGTTCATACTTGGTCAGCGCCTGGGCGATGCCGTGCTTGACCGCACCAGCCTGGCCGGACAGGCCGCCGCCAACCACGGTGGCGATCACGTCATACTGGTCACGGCGATCGGCCACGTCGAACGGCTGGTTGATGACCAGGCGCAGCGACGGGCGGGCGAAATAGACCGTCTGGTCGCGGCCGTTGACGGTGATCTTGCCGGTGCCGGGCTTCAGCCACACGCGGGCGACAGCGTTCTTGCGCTTGCCGGTGGCATAGGCACGGCCCAGGGCATCGATTTCCTGTTCGCGCAGCGGCGCGGGCGGGCCGCCACCGCCGGTATGGGCGGTGTTGACCGTGTCGGCTTCCATGCCGCCGAGGTCGGAGAGGGACTGGCGAGTGTCGGTCATGTTGCTATTCCTCAACCGGCGATCGTGCTGTTCTTGCGGTTCATCGACTTGACGTCGAGCACTTCGGGCTGCTGCGCCACGTGCGGATGTTCGGTGCCGGCAAACACGCGCAGGCTCCGCATCTGCTGGCGGCCGAGCGGCCCGCGCGGCACCATGCGTTCCACCGCCTTGATGATCACGCGCTCCGGAAAGCGGCCTTCCAGCACCTTGGCCGG
Source organism: Sandarakinorhabdus rubra (assembly GCF_010994245.1). GTDB lineage: Bacteria > Pseudomonadota > Alphaproteobacteria > Sphingomonadales > Sphingomonadaceae > Sandarakinorhabdus > Sandarakinorhabdus rubra. Next base: position 1,431 of record NZ_WMHO01000191.1, on the reverse strand, counting down.
GCTGGTTTCCTTGATGCCGCCGGGGTGGCCGGTGTGGCGATAATAGACCTTGTCGGTCGCCTTCTTGCCGGTGAAGCGCACCTTCTCGGCGTTGATCACGATGACATTGTCACCGCAATCGACGTGGGGGGTGAAGCTGGCCTTGTGCTTGCCGCGCAGGCGGTTGGCGATGATCGAGGCGAGGCGGCCGACGACCAGGCCTTCGGCGTCGATCAGCAGCCACTTCTTTTCGACTTCGGCCGGCTTGGCCGGCGCGGTGATGCGGGAGAGCGTGGTCATGCGGTGTTCCTGGGCTTTCCAGTTGCAAACGAAACGGCCGGGGCAGCGAGACCCCGGCGTTGGCAGGCGCTATCGTGCGAAAGCGGCCTCAGATCAAGGAAAAAGCGGGGTTTTTGGCGTGTGGTATCTTGATACCGCATCCTTGGGCAGGCTCCGCAGGGCCGCCGCGAGGCGCTGCTGCAGCGGCGCCACCGCATCGCTGGCCCCCAGAAACGCGGCGATGCCAATCAGTTGCGGGCTGTGCCCCTCGTCGCCGAAGCACATGGCGTCAAGGTCGCGCGCTTCGAGCCGGCCGAGCAAGAACCAGCCGATGCGGCCCGGCGCGCTGGTGGCCGGGAAGGGCCGCGCCCACCATAGCCGCGATTCGGGCAGGGTGACGCCGAACTCTTCCTGCAATTCGCGCAGGGCGCACTGGGCCGGGCTTTCGTCGCCCTCGCGGCCGCCGCCTGGCAGATCGATCAGGCCGGGCCAGGGGATGCCCGGCTTCACGTCGCGGCGATAGGTGAGGATATGGCCATCGATCAGCGCCGCCAGCTTGGCGCCGGCAAAGTCGCCGCCGTCCCACGCTGTGATCAGGGCGTCACCGCGTGCGCCTGCAGATGGCCGAGCAGGGTCACCTCCAGCGTCTTCTCATGGGTGGCCTCCAGCACAATCTCGGGCGCGAAGCCGGCGCGGCGGGCCTCTTCCCAGCGCCCGGCGCACAGGCACCACCGGTCGCCGGGGTTGAGGCCGGGAAAGCCAAACTCCGGGCGCGGCGTCGACAGGTCATTGCCAACCTGCTTGCTGAAGGCGAGGAACTCCTCGGTCACCACCGCGCAGACGGTGTGGAGGCCATGATCGAACGCATCGGTGTTGCAGCAGCCGTCGCGCTGCCAGCCGGTGAGCGGCGCGAAGGAGCAGGGCGCAAGGTCGCCCCCCAGAACATTCCTCGCCGTCATGCCTGTCTTCCCCGCGTGCTCCAGTGCGCCGCCCAAACGGTGGCCGCCACCAGCAGCGCGGCAACGCCCTGGTGGGCAACGCCCAGCGGGATCGGCACGTGGTTGAGGATGACAGCCACGCCCAGCACGAATTGGATGAGGACGAGCCCGCCCAGCGCCGCGGCGCGCGCGCCCGCGCCGGCTCGCCAAAGGCGCCACGCCACGGCCAGCAGGG
>NZ_WMHO01000190.1 GCF_010994245.1 Sandarakinorhabdus rubra | reverse complement strand
GCCACCGGTGGTGCTGGCCGCCGCGCTGGGGATCGGCTTGCCGGCTCAGACCGGCGGGGCCGGGCCGTTCGCGCTGCCCTTCCGGCTCAACCTGCCCTACGAGCGCCAGGTCCACCTGTGGTGGGCCGAGGTGGCGCACAGCGTTTCCCTGCGCCAGGTCGGCCCGGATCGCTGGCGGATCGGCGGGCTGGCCGGCATAGGCGAGGTGACGGCGCGGCGAGAGGGCATGTTCAGCGTCAGCATCGATCTGGCAGGCACGTTGCTGCCGGCCACAGTGGTGCCAGGCCGCCATGACATCGAGGTGCGCATGGGCGGGCAGTGCTGGCGCCTGGCCACCCGCCCGCCGCGCACCGCCGATGCCGGTGGCGGCGATGGTCGCATCAACGCGCCAATGCCGGGCCGCGTGCTGGCTGTGGACGTGATCCCCGGCCAGGCAGTGGCGGAAGGTGACCGGCTACTGGTGCTGGAGGCGATGAAGATGGAACATCGGCTGACCGCGCGCGGCGGCGGCACCATCACCGCCGTGCATGTCGCCGTGGGCGATCAGGTGGCCGATGGCATGACGCTGGTCGAGATCGGCTGACCGCCGCAGGAAGGAACGAGAGATGCTCAGCCAGTTGCAGTTCGATCACGGTGACACGATCGCCATGCTGCGCGACACGGTGCGCGCCTTCGCAGCCGCCGAAATCGCCCCGCGGGCTGCCGAGATTGACGCGACGAACCAGTTTCCGCGCGATCTGTGGCCAAGGATGGGCGCCCTCGGCCTCCACGGCATCACCGTGCCAGAGGCGGATGGCGGTGCTGGCCTTGGCTATCTGGCGCATGTCGTGGTGGTGGAGGAACTCTCCCGCGCTTCGGCCAGCGTTGGCCTGTCCTATGGCGCGCACACCAACTTGTGCATCAACCAGATCACCCGCTGGGGCACGGCGGAGCAGAAGGCGAAGTATCTGCCCGGTCTCATCAGCGGTGACCATGTCGGCAGCCTCGCCATGTCGGAGCCGGGCGCCGGCAGCGACGTGATCGGCATGAAGCTGCGGGCCGAGGCGAAGGGCAACGGGGCCTATGTCCTCAACGGCAACAAGATGTGGATCACCAATGGGCCGCATGCCGAAACGTTGGTCGTCTATGCCAAGACCGATCCGGATGCCGGGCCCAGGGGCATCACCGCCTTCCTGATCGAGAAGGGCATGGTGGGCTTTTCCACCGCCCAGAAGCTCGACAAGCTGGGGATGCGCGGCTCCGACACCTGCGAGCTGATCTTCGAGGACTGCGAGGTGCCGGCCGAGAATGTGCTGGGCGGCGTCGGCAACGGCGCGCGCGTGCTGATGTCGGGCCTTGATTATGAGCGCGTCGTGCTGTCGGGCGGCCCCATCGGCATCATGCAGGCCTGCATGGACGTGGTGGTGCCCTACGTCCACGATCGCCAACAGTTCGGCCAGCCCATCGGCACCTTCCAGTTGATGCAGGGCAAGCTGGCCGACATGTATGTCGCCCTGTCGACGGCGCGCGCTTACACCTATGCCGTGGCGCAGGCCTGCGACCGCGGCGAGACGACCCGCAAGGACAGCGCCGGCTGTATCCTCTACAGCGCCGAAAAGGCCACCTGGATGGCGCTGGAGGCGATCCAGTGCCTGGGCGGCAACGGCTATATCAACGACTATCCGACCGGCCGCCTGCTGCGCGACGCCAAGCTCTACGAGATCGGCGCCGGCACGTCCGAGATCCGCCGCTACCTGATCGGGCGCGAATTGTTCGCCGAAACCGCCTGAGCACCACTTATCTTGTCGGGGAGACCGCAATGAAATCCGTCGTCATCGCGCTGGCGCTGCTGGCCGGCACGTCAGCCCTGGCCCAGTCCCCGGTGAAGGCCGCAAAGCCCGACGCCGCGCTCCTGAAGGCTGCGACCGCCGAGGCGCCGTCCGTCACCGGCACGCTGAAAAGCCTGGTCGAGATCGAGACCGGGACCGGCGATGCCGAGGGGATGGCGGCGATGGGCCAGTATCTTGAAGGCCGCTTCACGGCCTTGGGCGGCCGTGTCGAGCGGCTGAAGCCCACCGGCGGCGTGGTGGGGGACATCATCGTCGCGCGCTGGCGCGGCACCGGCAAGGGCAAGCTGCTGCTGATCGCCCATATGGACACCGTCTATCAGCGCGGTGCGCTTGCCCGCGCGCCGTTCCGTGTCGAAGACGGTCCGCAGGGGCCGCTGGCCTATGGCCCCGGCATTTCCGACGACAAGAGCGGCATCGCGGTGATCCTCCACACGCTGCCGCTCTTGTCTCAGCGCGATTATGCGGAGCTGACAGTGGCCATCAACACTGACGAGGAGCGCGGCTCGCTCGGCTCGGGCGCCACGATCACCGAACTGGCGCGCGGCCAGACCGCCGTGTTGAGCTTTGAACCAAATGGGATGCCGGAGCGGCTGACGCGCGGCACATCGGCCACCAACACGGTAATCGTCACCATCAAGGGCAAGGCCAGCCATGCCGGCAGCAACCCGGAAGGCGGCATCAATGCGCTGACCGAAGCCGCCCACGTGATCGCCGCCACAAAGGATCTCGATCGCGGCCCTGGCAACCGCCGCTTCAACTGGACGGTGCTGGAACAGCAGCGCGGCGTGCGCAACATCATCCCCGATGACATCACCCTGATCGGCGACCTGCGCACCGCCAGCATCGCCCAGACCGACGAGTTCCGCGCCGAACTGCTGGAGCGGCTGAAGACGCCGTCCATCCCCGGCGCGGTGGTGAAGGCCGAGGTGCGGGTGAACCGGCCGCCGTTCACCGCCACCGAAGGCAGCAATGCGCTGATCACCGCGGCGCAGGAGATCTATGCCGGGTTGGGCCGCGGCTTCATCGTGAACGAGCGCGGCGGCGGCGGCACTGATGCCGGCTATGCGTCTCTCGCCGGTGTGCCGGTGATCGAGTCGCTGGGCCTGCCGGGCTTTGGCGCGCACACGACCTCGGCGGAATATGTCTATCTCGAAGCCGTGCCGCGCCGGCTCTACCTCGCGGCCAGCCTGATTCGCCGGCTGGGGCGCTGAGGCAGGCTGGACGCTGGCAGCAGCGGCGGCTAAGCCCGCCGCCATGCCGCGTTCTGCCGCCCTTGTTGCCACGTTGCAGGTTGCGGCCGGCATCGGTGCGCTGTGCCTGATGGACGCGATGGTGAAGTGGCTGGCGCTGCGCCATGGCGCGCCCTTCACCACCTTTGGCCGCTATGCCAGCGGGACCATCATTGCGCTGGCCGTGTGGCAGTGGCAGGGCCGGCCCGGCTTCGCGCCCGGCGGCCTGAAAGCCAATCTGGTGCGGGGCACGCTGATCGCCGGCATGGCCTTGAGCTTTTTCTGGGCGATCACCCAGCTGCCCCTGGCCCTGGCCCTCACCCTCAGCTTCGTCGGCCCCTTGACCGTGCCACTGATGGCCTCGCTGGTCCTGGGCGAACCGATGCAGCCACGCTATGTGCTGGGCGGCCTCGCCGGCTTTGGCGGCGTGCTGGTGGCGGTGGGCGGCATCCCCGATCTCGCTGGCACCAGGGCGCTGGCCGTGGTCGCCGTGGTGGCCGCGGCCTTCATGTATGGCGCTACCCAGCTGATCCTGCGTGCCCGCGCCGCTGCCGATGGCGCCACCCTCATCACCTTGATGGGCGCCATCGTGCCGATGGCCCTGCTGTCACCCACCACCATCGGCGCGACGCTGCCACAGGGATTGGACCTGGCGCTGATGCTGGGCACCGGCCTGGTTGGCAATATTGGCGTGCAGCTGATGGCGCGAGGCTATGTGCATCTGCAGGCACAGGTGTCGGCGGTGCTGGAGTATAGCGCGCTGCCGTGGGCGGCACTGCTTGGTTGGCTGGTGTTCGACGAAGCAGTGTCTGCCGCCACCGTGGCCGGCGCCGCCATCATCGCGGCGGCCTGCCTGTGGGCGACACGGACCCCGTCCAAACCGGCTGACGCGGCGCCCGTTACTTCGCCGCCAGCTCCAGCTCCTTGAGGCACACGGCCTTGGCGCGGCCGATGGCGGCCACATCGGGCAGCAGCTCCAGGGCCTCGCGGGCATCGGCGAGATAGGCCGCACGACCACCTGCGGGAAAGCTGCCGGCCGGCGCCCCGCATACAGCCTGCACGCCCAGCACCGGCGAGCGCCTCAGATCGGTGACAGCCAGCACGTCCGACGGCGCGCGCGGCAGCGCGGCGGCCAGCGCCGCCGACAATTCGCCAGCCTGCGCCCCTTCAACGCCGCGCGCCAGTTCGGGCGCCAGGGCGATCCAATCGGCGGTGCCGTTGCGGACCGAGGCCATCACGCGCGGCCAGTCACCGCCCGACACAAGCTGCGCCACTGCTGCCTTGGGGCCATCGCTGCGCACCACGCCGGCAAACTGGCTAGCCGACAGAACGCCGGCGAGCAGCAGGAAGGAGGCGATGGGGGTGCTCATGCCGCCTGATATGGGAAATTCCCCCGCAATTGCAATGGCGACGGCAGCACTCAGGCCGGCGGATCGGCGATCATCGCCGTGAAGCTGGCTTCGGCGGCGAGCTTGCCCTCGATCTCGGCCCGGCCGGTGAACTTCGCGATGCGGCCGCGGTCCTGCACCACCTCCACCTTGAGATGCAGCAAGCAGCCAGGTTCAACCGGCTGGCGGAACTTGGCGTTGTCGATCGCCATGAAATAGACCAGCTTGTCCCCGGCATCCGGGTCCTTCAGCCGCGCGCCGTGGATGGCCAGCACGCCGGCGGTCTGTGCCAGCGCCTCGACGATCAGCACGCCGGGCATGATCGGCCGGGCCGGGAAATGCCCGGCGAAGAAGGGTTCGTTGATCGTCACCGCCTTGATGCCGGTGGCCGAGCGGCCGGGAATGATGTCGATCACCCGGTCCACCAGCAGCATCGGGAAACGATGCGGCAGCAGCGCCATGACCGCCAGCACGTCTGCCGTGCTGGCGGTCTCCGTTTCCTGCGACGACATCAGGGACGCGGCGGCGTTGCCGGGGCGGCGCCGGCGGCCGGGGCAGCGCCCGCCGGCGGGGC
>NZ_WMHO01000019.1 GCF_010994245.1 Sandarakinorhabdus rubra | reverse complement strand
CGCGCAGTGGCAAGCGGCCATCGCGCGCGTGCTGGCGTGAACCCGCTCTCCGGCCTCGCCCTTGTCGCGGCGCTGGCGCTGCTGCTGGGCGGGTTGTGGCTGTCGCGCCAGCCGGGCGGCAACCGCACCAAGGCCGTGCTGATGATGCTGGCTGGCGTGGTGGTGGCCTTCAACGCCTGGGTGGTCAGCCTGCCGGTGCCCGGCTGAAGCCGCACAGCGCGACGCTGCGACCCTTTGCGCCTGCGACAAACGATGGATTGCGCCGTGCGGTCGCTGCCTTAGTCTTTGCTCACGTTCTGGGGAGGATGGCGATGAAGCGCATTGCAGTGGCAGCGGCGCTGCTTTCGGGATCGATGCTGGCGGCCGGCCTGGCCGTGTCGGGCGGGCCGGGCAGCGGCGCGCGCGGGGTGGATGCGCAGCGGCTGCTGAACGCCCGCAACGAGCCGGGCAACTGGATGACGCACGGCGGCAGCTATGCCGAACAGCGCTTTGCCGATCTCACCCAGATCAATGCCGACAATGTCGGCCAGCTGGGCCTGGCCTGGTATGCCGATCTGCCCACCAATCGTGGCCAGGAAGCGACGCCGATCGTGGTGGATGGCACCATCTACACCACCACCAGCTGGTCCAACGTCATGGCGTTCGATGCCGTCACCGGCCGGTTGAAGTGGCATTACGACCCGCAGGTGGACAAGGCGCGTGGGCACAGCGCCTGCTGCGATGTCGTCAATCGCGGCGTTGCTGTGTGGGGCGGGCAGGTGTTTGTCGCGGCCCTGGATGGCCGGCTGATCGCGCTGGATGCCGGCACCGGCAAGGTGAAATGGTCCACCCAGACCTTCGTCGATACCGCCAAGCCCTACACCATCACCGGCGCGCCGCGCGTGGTGAAGGGGCTGGTGATCATCGGCAATGGCGGCGCCGAACTGGGCGTTCGCGGTTATGTGACGGCGTACGACGCGGTGACCGGCAAGAAGAAATGGCGCTTCTTCACGGTGCCCGGCAACCCCGCCAATGGCCCTGATGGCGAAGTGTCGGACAGCGTTCTGGCCGGCAAGGCCGCGCCGACCTGGTTTGGCGAGTATTGGAAGGGCGGCGGCGGCGGCACCGCATGGGATGCCATCGTCTATGACCAGGAACTGGATCAGCTCTATATCGGTGTCGGCAACGGCAGCCCATGGAATCACCTGATCCGCTCGGAGGGCAAGGGGGACAATCTGTTCCTGTCCTCCGTGCTGGCGCTGAAGCCCGACACCGGCGAGTATCTCTGGCATTACCAGACAACGCCCGGCGACAACTGGGATTATACCGCCACCCAGCCGATCATGCTGTCGACGCTGATGATCGACGGCAAGCCCCGCAAGGTGCTGATGCAGGCGCCCAAGAACGGCTTCTTCTATGTGATCGACCGCGCCAACGGCCAGCTGATCTCGGCCAAGGGCTTTGCAACGCAGACCTGGGCAACGGGCGTCGACCTCAAGACCGGCCGCCCGATCGAGGTGCCGGAAGCGCGCTACCGCACGGCCGGCGCGCTGGTGATGCCCTCGCCGCTGGGCGCCCACAACTGGCACCCGATGAGCTATTCCCCGCGCACCGGGCTGGTCTATCTGCCGGCGCAGGAGATGCCGCAATTCTACGAGAACCAGCCCGGTTTCGAGCGGCGTGAAGGCGCGTGGAACCTCGGCATCGCGCTCGAGCCCGGATCGGTGCCGGACGACCGCGCCCAGTTCAAGGCGATCAAGGCGGCGCTGAAGGGCAAGCTGATCGCCTGGGACCCGGTGGCGCAGAAGCCGGCGTGGGAGATCACCTATGATGGCCCGTGGAACGGCGGCACGCTGGCCACGGCGGGCAATCTGGTGTTCCAGGGCAATGGGCTGGGTGATTTCCAGGCCTTCAATGCCAGCACCGGCACCAAATTGTGGAGCTTCAACGCCCAGACCGGCATCATCGCCCCGCCGGTGAGCTACAGCGTCAAGGGCCAGCAATATGTGGCGGTGATGGCCGGCTATGGCGGTGCCTATCCGTTGACCAGCGGCTTCGATGATCCGCGCGAGGCCCGCAACGGCCGCCTGCTGGTGTTCAAGCTGGGCGGCAAACGCCAGCTGCCCAAGGCGACCCAACCGGTGTTCGCCGCCGCCAATCCGCCGAAGGACGCCTTCACCCCGGCGCAGGTGGCCGAAGGCAGCCGCATCTACAGCGCCAACTGCATGTTCTGCCACGGCCCCGATGCCTATTCGTCGGGCATCCTGCCCGATCTGCGGCGCTCGGCGGTGCTGACCGATGCCGACGCGTGGAAGGCGGTTGTCCATGATGGCGCGCTGAAGGCCAACGGCATGATCGCCTTCAGCCGCTGGTACACGCCGGCGCAGGTGGAGGCGGTGCGCGCCTATGTGGGCGAACAGGCGAGGAAGCTGGCCGCGCGTGAGGCGGAAGCGGGCAAATAGCCCTGCCGGCGGGCCTCAGTTCGTCACTTCTTGCGGCTCAACTCCCGCATGCCGCGATCGAGGCCTTCGAGGGTCAGCGGGAACATGCGGTCGTTCATGATCTCCTTGATCATGCGGATCGACTGGCCGTTCTCCCAATGCTTCTCGGGGATCGGGTTGAACCAGATCGACGAGTGGTAGACATCGAGCATGCGCTGCATCCACACCTCGCCGGGCTCCTCGTTCCAATGCTCGGTGCTGCCGCCGGCATAGCTGATCTCATAAGGGCTCATCGAGGCATCGCCGACGAACACCAACTTGTAGTCGTGCGGGAACTTGTGGAGGATCTCCATGGTCGGCGTGCGCTCGGTCCAGCGGCGCTTGTTGTCCTTCCACAGCGCCTCATAGGGGCAGTTGTGGAAATAGAAGAATTCCAGGTGCTTGAACTCGGACTTGGCGGCCGAGAACAATTCTTCGCACAGCTTGATGTGCGGGTCCATCGAGCCGCCGATGTCGAGCATCAGCAGCAGCTTCACCGCATTGTGGCGTTCGGGCCGCATGACGATGTCGAGCCAGCCCTGCTTGGCGGTGCCGCGGATGGTGGAATCCAGGTCCAGCTCGTCCGCCGCGCCTTCGCGGGCGAAGCGGCGCAGGCGGCGCAGGGCAACCTTGATGTTGCGGGTGCCGAGTTCAACCGTTGAATCGAGATTCTTGAATTCGCGCTTGTCCCACACCTTGACGGCGCTCTGCTTGCGTCCGTCCTTCTGGCCGATGCGCACACCTTCAGGGTTCGAGCCCTGCGCGCCGAACGGCGACTTGCCGGCGGTGCCAATCCACTTGTTGCCGCCCTCGTGGCGCTTCTTCTGCTCCTCCAGCCGCTTCTGGAGGGTTTCCATGAGCTTGTCCCAGCCCATCTTCTCCAGTTCGGCCATTTCCTCAGGCGTGAGGTTCAGCTCGGCCAGCGCCTTGAGCCATTCGGCCGGGATCTCTGTCTCGCCGGTCTCCAGGGTCGGCTCCAGGCCCTTGAACACCTTGGCGAACACCATGTCGAAGCGGTCGAGCAGGCCCTCGTCCTTCACGTAGGTGGCGCGGGCCAGGTAATAGAAATCGGTGATCGAGAAATCGATCGTGTCGCGCTTCATGGCCTCGAGCAGCACCAGATGCTCCTTCATGGAGGCCGGGATCTTCGCGGCGCGCAGCTCTTCGAGAAAGGTGAGGAACATCAATTGGGCCTTGCCTGTTGTGGTCGCGACTGTCGCGCGCCGGCCAGGTGGGCGCAATGCGGAAATTTGTCAGCCGGCCTCGAACCGTGCCTTCTGTTCGGCAAAGGCGGCCTGGAACGCCGGCCGCGCCTCTCCGCGCGCGACATAGGCGGCAAGGCCCGGATAGTCGCCCAGCAGCAGCGTGGCGGCCGGCCGGCGCAGCGCGCTGATCATCATGATATCGCCGGCGCTGAACTCTCCCTCCAGCCAGTCCCGCCCCGTCAGCCAGGCGGCCAGATCATCGAGCCGCTGACGCAGCCGCGCCTCGATCAGGGGCAGGCGCTGCGGGGTCCACGGCCGGTCGCCTTCCAGCAGCACCGCCACCTCGCGCTCGACAATCACCGGCTCCAGCGTGGCGACCGCGGCAAACATCCAGGCGATGGCACGGGCGCGGGCAACGCCGTCGCCGGGCAGCAGGCCGCCATGCACCTCGGCTATGTGCAGCACGATGGCGCCGGACTCGAACAGGGTCAGGCCATCAGCCTCATAGCTGGGGATCTGCCCGAACGGCTGGCGCGCCTTGTGTTCGGGCGTTTTCAGTTGGGCAAAGGACAGCGGGCGGACATCGTGGGGCTGGCCCACTTCGGCCAGCGCCCAGCGCACCGCCATGTCGCGCGCCAGCCCGCGCCCGCGATCCGGCGAGGCGGCAAAGACGCTGACGACGGGCGTCACCCCTTCAATGCCTTCAGTGTGCGATTGGGCGGAATCCTGGTCTCGATGCGGCCGCCTGGATAAAAGGCGCGGATCGGCGCCTGTTCCGGCAGGCCCGCCAATGCCTCGGCCAGCGCTGACACCTCCCAGTGGCCGTCGCCGGTCACCAGCCAGTCGGCGCTCCACGGCTGGTAGAGCGCGACGTCCGGGCCTTCCACGCCGAAGATGCGCCCCGTGAAGCGATTGAGCGGCGAGGCGAGATAGACGACCAGTGGTGAGACATGGTCGGGCAGGTGACGGTCGAAGCCGTCACTCTTCGGCATCAGCTGGTCCACGCTGGGGCTGGCCATCACCATGCGGGTGCGGGCGGCCGGCGCGATGGCATTGGCGCGCACGCCCAGGCTGGCGAGTTCCTGCGCTGCCACAACGGTCAGCGCCGCGATGCCGGCCTTGGCGGCGCAATAGGGGCCGCCATCGGGCATCGGGTGCACCCCCACCGGCGAGGTGGTGTTGATGATGGCGCGTCCTTCCTGCCTGCCCTCCCGCGTCCACAGCGCAGCCGCGTGGTGCACCACGGCGGTGGTGCCCTTCAGGTGCACGGCCGTTTCCAGATCATAATCGGCCTCGGTCAGCGCCGCGAGGCTGGCCGGGCGGTTGATCCCGGCATTGTTGACCACGATGTCGAGCCGGCCGAAGGCGGCGACAGCATCGCTGATGATCGACTCCGCCCCGGCCCAATCGGCGACACTGGCGCGGTTGGCCACGGCACGACCCCCGGCGGCGATGATTTCGGCCACCACCGCGTCGGCCGTGCCCCCCTGTTTTTCATCAGGGCCACCGCCGGTCACCGGTCCACCGAGATCGTTCACCACCACCGCCGCACCGTGGGCAGCCAGCGCCAGCGCGTGGGCCCGGCCCAGCCCGCGCCCCCCGCCTGTCACAATCGCGACCTTGCCCGCCAGAAGCGCCATGGCTGAAATCCTCCTTCAGTATCGGGGGAGAGTGACGGTGGGCCAGTTCACGGGCAAGACCGTGCTAGTGACAGGGGGATCGACCGGCATCGGCAACGCCGCAGCGCGGGGCTTCCTGCGCGAAGGCGCGCGCGTGATCGTCACCGGCACGCGGGCAGACCCGGCCGATTATGCCGGCACCGACGGAGAGCTTGCGGGGCTGGAGTATCACCGGCTCGACCAGGGCGACCTCGATGCCGTTGCGGCCTTCGATCCCGGCATTGATCGACTGGATGCGCTGGTCGTCTCCGGCGCCAAGGTGGCCTACAAGCGCGCCGAGTTTCTGCCTGAAACCTTTGCCGACGTGCTGGCCACCAACCTCACCGGGCCGATGGCGCTGGCGATGAAGTTCCGCGGCGCCTTGGCGAAGGCGAAGGGTAGCATCATCTTCGTCGGCAGCGTCGCCAGCTTCAAGGGCACCATCGGGCAGCCGGCCTATTCGGCCAGCAAGGGCGGCCTCCTCACCCTCACGCGCAGCCTGGCACAGGCGCTGGGCGGGGAGGGGATCAGGGTCAACCTCGTGGCGCCCGGGCTGGTGCGATCGAAGATGACGGCAATCACCTGGGAGCATCCGGACCGGCTGGCTGCCACCGAACGCCAGGTGCCGCTCGGGCGCATCGGCGAGCCGGACGACATTGCCGGTCCGATCCTGTTTCTGGCGTCGGATGCGGCGCGCTATGTCACCGGCACCTCGCTGATCATCGATGGGGGACTTTCGGCATGAACGGCCTCAATGGCTCGAGCTGGGCGCGCGGGCTGACCGTGCTGATCACGGGCGGCACGCAGGGGATCGGCAAGGCGGTGGCCGAACAATTCCTGCGGCTGGGCGCCAAGGTGACGGTCACCGGCACGCGCAGCCATCTTGATTGCTATGCCGATCCGCCCAGCGATGTCGCCTATATCCAGGCCGATCTCACCTGGCCCGAGGCGCGCGCCGAGATCGCGGCGCATTTCGACCGGCTCGACGTGCTGGTCAACAATGCCGGGCGCGGCTCGGCCCGCGAGTATGAGCAGGAGGAGTTCGAATCCGTCATCGACACCAATCTCAACGCCGTGATGGACCTGTCGGTGCGGCTCCACCCGCTGCTGAAGGCGGCGAAGGGCAGCATCGTCAATGTCGGCAGCCTGGCGAGCTTTCTCGCGCTCAAGGAAACCCCGGCCTACACCGCGTCCAAGGCCGGGCTGCTGGGCCTCACCCGCGCGCTGGGTGACAAGTGGGCGACCGACGGCGTGCGCGTCAACCTGGTGGCGCCCGGCTTCATTGCGACGCGCATGACAGAGGGCGCCCGCCAGAACCCGGAGCGCGAGAAGCGGTTGATGAAGGCCATCCCGATGCAGCGCTGGGGCGCACCGGACGAGGTGGCGCAGGCGATCGTCTTCCTCGCCAGCCCGGCGGCCAGCTACATAACCGGCCAGAGCCTCGCCATCGACGGCGGGCTGATGTTGCGCTGAGCCAGCAAACGGCGACGTCAGACGCTGAACCGCTTGACGCCGGGCCGACCGGCCCCTTTTCTATGCCACAAGGGGGGGCGGACAATGGCAAGGAGACAGTGGATGGCAACGGGGCTGCTGCTGGCAGCGGGGCTGGCCAGCGCGCTGGAGGCGGCCCCCAGCGTACCGGTCGAAGTGGCGGAGGCCTCGATCCCCGATCTGCAGGCGGCCCTTGCGGCGGGCACGCTGACATCGCGTCAGCTGGTGGCTGCCTATCTGGCGCGCATCAATGCCTATGACCAGTCGGGCCCGCGGCTGAACAGCCTCGTCACGCTCAACCCAGCGGCACTGGCCGAAGCCGACGCGCTGGACCGGGAGCGCGCCACGAAGGGCCCACGCGGGCCGCTGCATGGCATCCCGGTGCTGGTAAAGGACAATTACGACACGCAAGGCATGCCGACCGCCGGCGGCACGCTGGCGCTGGCCAGCTTGCGACCGGCGCGCGATGCCGAACAGGTGGCGCGGCTGCGCGCTTCCGGCGCCATCATCCTGGGCAAGACGACGATGCAGGAACTGGCGGCCGGCACCATCACCATCAGTTCCCAGACCAACCAGACCCGCAATCCCTATGACCCACAACGCAACCCCGGTGGATCGAGCGGAGGCACCGGCGCTGCCATTGCAGCGAGTTTTGCCGCCGCTGGCATGGGCAGCGACACCTGCGGTTCGATCCGTATCCCGGCGGCCTATCAGAATCTGTTCGGCATCCGCACCACGCGCGGGCTGGCCAGCCGGGCCGGCGTGATGCCGCTGTCTGACACGCAGGACGTGGCCGGGCCGCTGACGCGCAGCGTCGCCGATCTGGCCATCATGCTGGATGCGACCGTGGGCGAGGACAAGGCCGACGCCGTCACCAGGGGCGCCAGCGCCCATGTGCCGAAATCCTATCGCGACGCGCTGCAGCCCGGCGCGCTGAAGGGTGCGCGCATCGGCGTGGTGCGCGCGATGTTCGCGATGAGCCCGGACGATGTCGAAGGCAGGCCGGTCTATGAGAAGGCCATCGCCACGTTGAAGGCCGCCGGCGCCGAGGTGGTGGACATCGCGTTTCCGACGCTCGATGCCCTGCTCGCCGACAGCAGCGCCATCAATTTCGAGTTTCGCGAGGATCTCGCCCGCTATCTCGCCAGCCATCCGGGTGCCCCTGTCGGCTCACTGCAGGCCATCGTGGATGCCGGCCTCAACCACGACCAGCTGGAGGGGCGCTTCCGTGACGCGCTGACGACGCCGGGGCGCGACTCCCAGGCCTACAAGGCGGTGCTGGAAAAGCGGGTGGCGACAAGGGCGGCCACCGATGCGTTGCTGCTGGCCGAGCGGCTGGACGCGCTGCTCTACCCATCGGCACTGGGCCGGCCGCCGCTGATCGGCGCGGAGAATATCGCCAGCAACTGCCGCCTGAGCGCCGTCACTGGCCTACCGGCGCTGGCCTTCCCGGCCGGCTTCACGCCGCGCGGGCTGCCGGTGGGGCTGGAACTGCTCGGCCCGGCCTTCAGCGAGCCGCGCCTACTCGCGCTGGCCTATGGCTGGGAACAGGCAGCCAAGCCCCGCCAGCCGCCGTTCAGCACGCCGCCGCTGGTGGCCGGCAAGCCGCCGGCAATTGCGGCCGGTACGGCCCGCATCGCCGGCGGTCGGGCCGGGGCCGTGCTGTCGTGGCGCTATGATCCGCTCAATGCTCTGCTTCAGGTGACCGCCCGAACCATGGGCGCCGGCCGCAACGCCCCGCATGCGCTGGCGCTGCATCGCACCAGCGACGGACGGCCGGGCCCGGTGCTGGCGCAACTGCTCGGCCCCGGCGAGCGGCAGGGCAAGGCCGAACTCATCCTCGATGCCCGCGCCCGCGCCGATCTGGCGGCGGGCCGGTTGACGGCGCGGCTCTATACGCCGGCCCAACCGCTGGGCGCCGGCGAGACCAGGCTGGGCGCGGCGCCCTAGCCCGGGCCGAAGCACCCGGTCAGGGACTGGCAGACGGCGATGCTGCGGTCGTCGGCGCGGATGGCTCGGCAGCCAGAGGCGGCGGAGGCGGCAGCATGTCGATGAGCACGGCACTGCCGGTGGCCGGCAGCCGGTCTTCGCCGGCGTTGGCGAGCACCGGCTTCATGGCGTCGCCATCGGCCAGCGCATTGGCGGCCAGCGTGGCGGCGGCCAGTGCGGCTGTGCGATCCGCCTCGCTCTGGTTGCGGCCCCGATAGCCAGCGATGCGCTGCGGGCGCACCCCCCAGCGTGACAGCGCCCAGTTGGCATCGTCGAGGCCCGGCAACACCGGCTTGCCGCTGTCATCCGTTTCGACCGTCAACCGCAATTGATTGCTGATCGGCGGCACCACCCGCACCTGCCAGTCGCCTCCAGCCGTCCCGGCGGCGGCTTCGGCGCGGCGATAATCGCCCAGCGTCCAGCCCGGGATGGCGAAGGGCACCAGCTGCACGCTGCGCGCTGCCCGGTTGACCCAAAGCCCTTGCAGCGGCAGGCCGAGCGCCGTGCGGATGGCGGTGAGCGGCGGCGTGTCGCGGGCGATGCCGGCCGCGGTGCGCTGGGCGGCGGCATCCACGATGGCCGACGTGCGCGCGGCAACATCGGCCGCAACCACCTGTTGCAGGTTGATCACCGGCTTCACGCCCCAGCGCCTTTCCAGATCGTCAGCCAACTGCACTTCAGCGCCTTCGTGATAGGTCGGCTCCACCACCACCGCGTCCACGCTCGGCGTGCCGCGCAGGGGCCAGGTCACCTGCAACTGGGCAATGTTGACCTGCCGTATTTCGAGCCGCTGCATCAGCGCTGCACGCACATCGGCCTGCGCGCGGACCTCCAGCGTGACCCGGCGCAGCGTCAGCGCCAGTGGCGCCGCCAGCACCAGAAAGGCGGCGATCCCGGCAGCGATCTGCCCCGGCTTGAAATCCACATGGGTGATCGGCCGCGCCGCCCCGCTGACCCGCGCGACCACGGCAAAGGCAAAGCCGATGGCGGCAAGGTTGGTGAGGAACAGCAGGAAGGCCCCCGCAGCAAAGCCCAGGTTGCCCACCCCAAGGCCATAGCCAACCGTGGCCAGCGGCGGCATCAGCGCGGTGGCAATCGCCACCCCGATGGCGGCGCCGCCGCGCTGCTGCACCGTGGCGTAGGCGCCGGCCATGCCGGAGATGACTGCGATGGCAAGGTCCAGCAGCGTGGGTTCGGTGCGCGCGATGATCTCGGGCGTGGCGTTGTGAATGGGGCTGAGCAGGGTGAGCAGCAGGCCGGTGATGATGCCGATGGCGGCCCCCCAGGCCACCACCTTGGCGGACTCGCGGATCTGTTTGCCATCCAGCGAGGCAAAGCCGAAGCCCAGCGCGGCGATCGGGCTCATCAACGGCGAGATCAACATGGCGCCGATCACCACTGCGGTTGATGACTGCAGCAGCCCGAGCGCGGCAATGCCGGCCGACAGGCCACACATCAGGAGGTAGGACGGGCTGAGCACCGCCTCGTCCCGCACATGGCGGCGCAGATCGCGCCATTCCTCGGCGGTACGGCGGGGAAACACCTCGGTGTGATGCAGGTGGCGGTCGAGGAAGGCCGCCAGCCGATGGCCGATGCGGGCCAGCCGGCCTCCCGGCGCGTCTGTCTCGGTGGCGGGCTCCTCGCTCACGCCTCTGCGTTCTTCGCGGTGCGGGCGCTGAGGCGGCGGGCCAGCCCACCCATGCTGCCGCCCTGCACGATCACCGAGAACAGCACGATCACGAAGGTGGCGGCCAGCAGCGGTGTGCGCTGCGGACTGGGCGGCAGCGCCAGCACCAGCGCGATCGAGATGCCGCCGCGCAGGCCGCCCCACACCAGGATCGGCAGCGCCATCGGCCCCAGATCGATGCGGCGGCTCAGCGCCAGCAGCGGCAGCGAAACCGAGGCGAGCCGGCTGAGCAGCACCAGCGGCAGCAGCGCCAGGCCGAACAGCAGGAACCGCGGTTCACCGGTGATCAGCACCACCTCCAGCCCGATCAGCAGGAACAGCACGGCGTTCAGCACCTCGTCGATCAGTTCCCAGAACTTGATGAGATAGTCGCGGGTGGTGTCGCTCATCGCCGAAGCAACCCCGGCGTTGCCGATAAGGAGCCCGGCCACCGCCATCGCCACCGGACCGCTGACATGCAGCACGGTGGCAAAGCTGTAGCCGGCCATCACCACAGCGAGGCTGATCATCACCTCCACCGCATAATCATCGATGCTGCGCATGGCCCGGAACGCCAGCCAGCCGATCACGCCGCCGAACAGCGCGCCGCCGCCGGCTTCCTGCAGGAAATGCCGTCCCGCTTCGGCCAGGTCGGGCTCGGCGGTGCCGGCCGCAATGCCCAGCAGGATGCCGAACACCACCACGCCCACGCCATCGTTGAACAGGCTTTCGCCGGCCACCGTCGCCTGTAGCGGCGCCGGCATGGCCGCGCGCTTCAGGATGGCCATCACCGCCACCGGATCGGTGGGGCTGATCAGCGCCCCGAACACCAGCGCCCAGATGAGCGGCATGTCCACGCCAAGCAGGCCGGAGAGAAACCACACACCGCCGCCAACCAGCGCCGTGGAGAGCAGTACGCCCACCGTGGCCAGCGCGAAGATCGCCGCC
The DNA here is from genome assembly GCF_010994245.1 of Sandarakinorhabdus rubra. Taxonomy (GTDB): domain Bacteria; phylum Pseudomonadota; class Alphaproteobacteria; order Sphingomonadales; family Sphingomonadaceae; genus Sandarakinorhabdus; species Sandarakinorhabdus rubra. The sequence continues at coordinate 8,495 of NZ_WMHO01000019.1, read as the reverse complement.
CGGTTGGCCTTCATGTGGGTCCAGTCGACATGCAGGGCGCCGGCAAACAGCAGGAACGACAGCATGCCGTCCATCAGCGTCTCGTGAAAATCGATGGTGCCCAGAAAGGCTTCCAGCATCGCCTGCAGGCCCAGCGCCGGGAACAGGCCGCCCAGCCCCACCACGGCCAGTGCCGACACCGCGCCCATCATGGTGAGGCCAACCGACGAAGGCAGGCCGAGCAGCCGGTGATTGGCATAGCCCAGCACCGCGGCCAGCAGGATCAGGATGGCCGCCACATCGAAGAAGGAGATGCTGCCGGCCATCACTGTGACCGTTGGCCTGCCGCCATCGGCGGCAACATGGAAGACGCGGAGACTCTGGCGACGGCCGTTCGCAACGCGCTTACACTTGGCCGCGCCGGCTCATGAAGGCCAGCCGCTCGAACAGCATGACGTCGGCCTCGTTCTTGAGCAGGGCGCCGTGCAGCGGCGGGATCAGGCTCTTGGTGTCGCGGTTCCTCAGCACGTCGACCGGCAGGTCCTCGTGCATCAACAGCTTCAGCCAGTCGAGCAGTTCCGATGTGCTGGGCTTCTTCTTCATGCCCGGCACCTCGCGCATGTCGAAGAAGATGTTCAGCGCCTCGGCCACCAGTGCGCGCTGGATGTTGGGGTGATGGACGCGCACGATGGCCTCCATCGTCTCGCGGTCCGGGAACTTGATGTAGTGGAAGAAACAGCGGCGCAGGAACGCGTCGGGCAGTTCCTTCTCGTTGTTGCTGGTGATGATGACGATCGGGCGCTGCGTCGCCTTGATGCGCTCGCCGGTCTCGTAGACGTCGAACTCCATGCGGTCGAGTTCGGTCAGCAGGTCGTTGGGAAACTCGATATCGGCCTTGTCGATCTCGTCGATCAGCAGCACGGGCAGCTTCTCGGAGGTGAAGGCCTCCCACATCTTGCCGCGCCGGATGTAGTTGGAAATGTCGGAAACGCGCGGATCGCCAAGCTGGCTGTCGCGCAGGCGGCTGACGGCATCATATTCATAGAGGCCCTGCTGCGCCTTGGTGGTGGACTTCACGTTCCATTCGATCAGCGGCGCATCGAAGGCAGCGGCGATCTGCGCGGCGAGCACCGTCTTGCCAGTGCCGGGCTCGCCCTTCACCAGCAATGGCCGGCGCAGCGTGACGGCGGCGTTGACCGCCACCTTCAGATCATCGGTCGCCACATACCCTTGAGTGCCTTCAAACCGCATCACGTCATCCTTCGCCTTTGGGGCCTTCGCCAATGTGGCCTTCGCTCGTGTGGTGGCACGCTACAGGCGTAACGAATTGCGGCAATAGGTTGAATTGGGGGGTGGGGCGGCTTGCCACTCCACCAGCGGCTGCTAGACACGGCAGCGGCAATTCAGGGGGCGGCTTCATGACGTTGCGGGCGTGCGTGGTGGCGGCAATGATGCTGGCGGCGGCGCCGGCCTTGGCGGATCCTTCGGCGCTGATCAAGTGCGACGGCTATGGCCGCCGGCAGACGCCGGGCGAGCAGGTGGGGCGCGGTATCCTGATCCTCGGCACGCTCGGCCTGTTCGGCAGCGCCGAGAAGGACATGCCCTCGGCACGGCTGACCGGCGATGCCGCCATCGCCGCCTGCACCGAGGCGCTGACCGACCAGCGCACCACCGGCAATCCGGTGCGCCGCGCCGAGGTGCTGATGATGCGCGGCGTGCGCCAGTTCGAGATGGGCCGCTTCGAGGAGGCGATTGCAGATGCCCGTGCAGCGCGCAGCATCGAGCTGACACCACTGGTGCGCGCCCATTTCGATCGCAACGTCGGCCCCGCGACCGTGATGCTGGAAGCCTTTGCCCGACTGTCCCAGAACAATCAGGCCGAAGCGGAAAGACTAGCCTTCCAGGCCGCCAACGCCCGTCCCAATGGCACGTTCCTTGCCGAGGAAGCGCTGCGCATCATGGCGCTGACGCCCGAGGTTCCAGCCGATGAACGGCAATTGCTGGACCGGCTGTCGCGCCTGCTGCCCAACGTGCGCCAGAGCCAGCACCTGGAAGGCGCCGGCGAATGGCCGGCGGCGGCGGCCACCATGCAGCAGCTGGTTTCGATTGCGAGCAAGCCCGGCGTCGTCCTCCTCGCCCGCCAGGCGGCCGTGCAGGCGCTGGCCGGCGACACCGCCGGCGCGGAGGCCACGCTGGCTCGGGTGGGGCAGGATATTGATGAACTTGCGGCAAAGGCCGGCGGTACCGATCAGGCCGCGCAGACCGCTGCCCAGCAGGTCGCCCGTGCCGACGAGCTGGTGCAGCTGGCCAAGGCCCAGATCGCGCTCAACAAGGGCGATGTGGAGGCGGCCAAGGGCTTTCTGGCTGGTCGGCCGCGTTGGCTGTCGCCGGCTTCGTTGACGGCTGCCGTCATCGCCAATGTGCAGGCCAAGGGCGGGGCTGGCGCCGCGCCGGGGGTGGACCCGGCCAAGATCCGCGCTGATGCCACCAAGGTTGCGCGCGACGGGTTGACCGGCAAGGGCGTGCTGAACCTGCTGGTCACCCTGCTGCCGCGCTGGGAAGACCCGGACGTTGCGCAGGATTTCGGCAAGGACATGCTGCCCACCGCCAAGACCATGCAGCCCAAGCCCGCGCGCGATGGCGCGGCCACCCTCATTTCGACCGCGCGGCTGGCAGCGCTTGATACCTCGACGGAAGCACTGCTGGTGGCTGCGGCGCGGGCCTCCGCTGCCAAGGGTCAGGATCGGTTTGCGATCATGCTGAACCTCATCCTGCCCACGACGGCACGACCTGGCCTGTCAACCCGGCTGGGGATAATGGAATATGTGACCCCTGCTGATCCGCTGTTTGCGGCCCAGGCCAACCGGGCCCTGAAGGTAGCGGATATCGAAGCGGCGCTGGGTGGGCAGTATCGCGTGCCGGAACCAGCAAAGCGCTGATCAGCGGTAGGCGTAGACCACTTCGTCGGTCTGGCCGCCGGTGAAGCCGAACATGCTGCCCTTGCTGTCGGCCGATTGCAGGGCCAGCCGCGGCTTGCCGTCGGGGCCGAGGTTGTAATCGCTGACCTGTTCGAAATTGGTCACCTTGATCAGCATGTTCAGCTTGAAATTCTCGCGCGCGCGCACCTTCAGACGGGCCACCCAGGGCTTGCCATCGGTGGTGACGATCACCGCCTCGCCCGACAGGTGGCTGGAGATATCGGCCTTGTCGGCCAGCACCGAGCCCGGCGGCAGCACCGGGATCTTCAGTACCTTGCGGCCATCGTCATCAGTACTGACGTCGGACGCGGCGGCGAGCAAGCTGGCCATGCGATGATAGCCGGGCACCGGGTTGATGGCGGTGGCCTTTCGGAAGGATTTGAGCTGGTTCGCAGAGGGCGGCTTGCCGTTGACGCTGATCAGCGACCAGGCCTTGCCGTCCCAGCGTTCCACCGTGACGGTCTTTTCCTTCATGCCCGGCCCGCGCCGGATGGCCGTTGTGGTACGTTCGAAGGCGACGCCCGAAGGGTTGGCGGCGCGCGCATCGCTGATGATCGCCTCGCGCAGCGGTTCCAGGCGCAACGGATCGGCCGGGGCAGCGGCCACCAGCAGGAAGGCCAGCAGGGGCAGGGCGAGGGTGCGACCTTTTATCATCGTCTTGCCAATACCCTATCGTAAGGAATCATCACAACCGGCAACCACCCCAGAGATGATGGTTGCCGGTCAGCCGTTGTATTGCCGCATCACCTGTTGCGGAATGATGAATGGAGAAACGGCCGCCGTGGGCCCGGATCAATCGGCATTGGCAGCGGCAAGGCCTTCGCTGGCGATGCGCAGGCCGGGGCGTTGGGCCAGCGCCCGGCGGAAATCGGCCGCAGCGCCGGCGCGATCACCCTGTGCGGCGCGCAACTGGCCCGACAGCACCGAAATGGGCAGCGGCCACAGTGGCGGTTCGGCATAGGGCAGATTGGCCTCGATCGCTTCGGCGGCGGCATAGGCCCGCAACGCGCCCGCCGTGTCGCCGCGCGCAATGGCGATACGACCGCGCGCCACGGCATCGGCGATGGCAGCAAATTCCATGGAGCCGCCGCCGCGCCGTCCGCGGCGGGTTGCGGGTTGATCCAGCGCGTCTCGTGCCTGGCGCAGCGCCTTCAGTTCGCCTTCCGCGCCATCGGGATTGCCGCTTTGGGCCAACGCCTCGGCACGCAGGCCATGCCAGGCGATGCCGAGCCGGCGCAGGCGCCGGTCAGGGCGGGGCAGGGCGAGGATTTCTTCTGGTGACAGGAAATGCGCCCGCGTGTGCAGGGCGGTGACGAGCCGCATTTCCAGCCACGGCGACTTTGCGACGTCGGCAGGGCTGATTGCGGCTTCCAGGCCGGCCGCAGCCGCCAGCGCGGTGGCCTTGTCGCCGATCTGCACGGCGGCAGAGGCAAGGAAATGTGTGTGGTGGTTGAAATAGCCGTAGTATTGCGGATCTGCGCCGACCGCGCGGGCATAGGCTTCGTCGGCGGCGATCGCGCTTTTGTTGGCCGCGATGGCCCTATCGAACTGGCCGATGCGATACCAGGTGTGGCTGGGCATGTGCACCATGTGCGGCGCGCCCGGTGCCAGGTCGCCCAGCCGCGCCGCCGGGCCAGCCGCCCTGGCCGGATTGGCGCTGGCTTCGGTGAGGTGGATCAGCAGGTGGATGGCCTGTGGCTGATCGGGCGTGCGGGCCAGAATCTTGTCCACCAGCGCCAGGGCAGTGCCGGCGCGGGCTTTTGGAACCTTGCCGCCGGCTTCCCAATAATCCCAGGGCTGGCTGGTCATGATCGCTTCGGCGGCGAGGATGGCGACAAGGTCGTCATCCGGCCAGCGCTCGGCCAGCGCGATCATCGTATCGGCATAGAGATCGCCATGCACGCCATCCTTGGTGCCACCGGGCGCATGGCGAGCGTGCACGGCCTCCATCAGCGCGCGGTCGCGAGGGGACAGGCGGTTGCTGCCCAGAGCCTGTGCCGTGAGCGCATGGGCCTTGGCGATTGTTTCCGCTGCGATCGGCCCACTGTTGATATAGGGGCCGAGCGCCAATGCCTCGCCCCAACTGCACATGGCGCAATCCGGGTCGCGCCGCCGGGCTTCGCGGAAGCTTTCCAGCGCCTCGTCATAATCAAAACCCCAAAGCTGCCCGAGGCCCTGATCGAAAAAGGCCTGCGCTGCCCGATCGTCTGAAACAGGCATGTGCGCCGGGGTGAGGCCGGGCACCAGCACGATGGCGCCGCGCGCCGCTTCGGCGCCGGTGCCTTCACTTTGGCCACACATGTTGGCCGCCAGCGCGGCAGCCAGCGCGAGATTGGCCGGGGAAGGTGCAGGCGCTGCCGATGTGCAGAGCAGCAGGGTGGTGAGGACAGCGGCAGAGCGGATCATCATGCCGGCAAGACTGGAACAGGCGGCTGGCGTTGGCAACAGCATGTCTGTTGCCAAGCCTGTGGCGGTGTCCACTGACCGGCGCGCGACGCTGGCAGCCGCAAAGCCGAACATCCCCTTGCTGGTCACAAGCAGCACAATGCCGATCGTGACAAGCGGCAGTTGCGGGATGGGTCAGACGTCGAGGAAGGACCGCATCTTGCGGCTGCGGCTCGGGTGCTTGAGCTTCCTGAGGGCCTTTGCCTCGATCTGGCGGATACGTTCGCGGGTGACCGAAAACTGCTGGCCGACTTCTTCCAGCGTGTGATCGGTGTTCATGCCGATGCCGAAGCGCATCCGGAGCACGCGTTCCTCGCGCGGGGTCAGGCTGGCCAATACCCGTGTCACCGTTTCCTTCAGGTTGGAATGGATGGCGGCATCAACGGGAATGACGGCGTTCGGGTCCTGGATGAAGTCGCCGAGATGGCTGTCTTCCTCGTCGCCGATCGGCGTTTCGAGGCTGATCGGCTCCTTGGCGATCTTCATCACCTTGCGCACCTTCTCCAGCGGCATGGACAGCCGCTCGGCCAGTTCCTCCGGCGTCGGCTCGCGGCCGATCTCGTGCAGGATCTGGCGGCTGGTGCGCACCAGCTTGTTGATCGTCTCGATCATGTGCACCGGGATGCGGATGGTGCGGGCCTGATCGGCGATGCTGCGCGTGATGGCCTGCCGGATCCACCAGGTCGCATAGGTCGAGAACTTGTAGCCGCGGCGATACTCGAACTTGTCCACCGCCTTCATCAGGCCGATATTGCCTTCCTGAATGAGATCAAGGAATTGCAGGCCGCGATTGGTGTATTTCTTGGCGATGGAGATGACGAGGCGCAGGTTCGCTTCCACCATTTCCTTCTTGGCGATCCGGGCCTCGCGTTCGCCCTTCTGCACCATGTTGACGATGCGGCGGAACTCGCCGAGGTCAACGCCGGTCGTCTCGGCGATATTGGCCAGCTCGCGGCGGTTCTGCTCCACGCTGGCGCCTTCCGCAGCGGCAAAGGCCGCCCAGCGCTTGTCGAGCCCGGCGATGCGCGAGAGCCAGGCCTCGTCCAGCTCGTTGCCGACATATTCATCGAGGAACGACTTGCGGTTGATGCGGTGGCGATCGGCCAGCCGCAGCATGTTGCCGCCCAACGCCATCAGCCGCTTGTTCTGGGTGTAGAGCGCCTCGACGAGCAGCTCGATCTTGTTGTTGTTGAAATGGATCGACTGCACGCCCCGCGTCAGGTCCTCGCGCAGCTTCTGATATTTGCGCTCTTCGGCGGCAGCAAACGTGCCACTGCCATGCAGGGCCGCCAGTCGTGCATCCTGCAGTTTCTGGAATTTCTTGTAGATGGCGGTGATCTCGGCGAACTTTTCGAGCGCGGCCGGCTTCAGCTGCTCTTCCATCTGGCCCAACGAGAGCCCACCCTCGTCGTCATCTTCCGTCTCGGCCGGCTTGGGCGCGCGCCGCTCGGTGAACTCGTCCTCCTCGTCGGCGGGCGCCGCCTCGGCCTCCGGTTCCTCGTCTTCCTTGAACTGCACCGTGGGCAGGTCGCTGCCTTCGCCGCCTTCCTCTTCTCCTTCCACTGGGTCCTTGGCGAGCATGGCCTCGAGATCGAGGATCTCGCGCAGCTGCATGCGCCCCTCGTTGAGGGCGTTCGACCATTCGATGATGGCAGAGAAGGTCATCGGGCTTTCGCACAGGCCCGCGATCATGGTGTTGCGCCCGGCCTCGATGCGCTTGGCGATGGCGATCTCGCCTTCGCGGGAGAGCAGTTCGACAGCGCCCATCTCGCGCAGATACATGCGCACCGGATCGTCGGTGCGATCGAGCGGCGCCTTGACCGTGGTCACCGGCGCCGGGGCCAGGTCGCCATCGACCGGTTCGGCCTCCGGCTCGTCCTCCTCGACCGGATCGGCTTCCTCGGCGTTGTCTTCGTTCTCGACGATGTTGATGCCCATTTCGTTGATCGCGGACATCACGTCCTCGATCTGCTCGCTGGTCATCTGGTCCTGCGGCAGCGCCTCGTTGATCTCGTCATAGGTGATGTAACCGCGCTTCTTGGCGCGCGCGATCAGCTTCTTGATGTTGGCCTCGTTGAGGTCGATCAGCGGGGCATCGCCATCGCCCTTGGCGTCGGCGGCTTCGTTCACACCAGCTTTGGCCATCCGGTTCCAGGTCCTTCAGTTGCGGCGGCTGCGGCCGCCATCATTATTGCCAACAACGTGGAACGGCCCGCCCGCCGGTTGATCGAACCGGGCGGTGCAGGCCGTAGCTGCGTGCATATTATACACCGCCTCTACGCCTCCCGCCGCGATTCCGCCAGCTTCATCATCGCCGCATCCAGCGCCTCGATCTCTTCGCGCAGCGCCTGCTGCGCCGCGTAATCCTCCTCCGACAGGCTGGCCTGGAACCGCAGGGTCGCCTCGCCCAGCGCCTGCACCAGCCCAGCCCGAGCCGTCGCCTCGGCCAGCGCCATGGCAAAATCGGTCGCCGCCACGGCATCCGGCGCATCGGCCCTTGTGAACGAAAGGGTCAGCCGATTGGCCTGGCGGACCCGTGCTGCAACGCCGGCCAGCCCCGCCAGTCCAAGATGGGCATCGAGATCGGCGGCTGCAAGGCCATCCCCGGCACGCTCGATCAACAGGGCGAGCAGCGCCGCTTCGTCCGCATCGGTCGGGCGCAGCGCGGCCAGCGCATCGCCATGGGCGTCGGCCAGCGCCGGCCGCAGCAGTAACCCGGCCAGCAGCGCGCCCAGCCGTGGGTCGCGCCCGGTCGCGACCAGGGCCTTCAGCGCCGGGGAGGCGCCGGGCAACGGTGGCTGCCACTTTTCGCCCGGCTTGCGCGGCTGCCAGGGCCGGCCCGGTTGCTGCCATGCCGGGCGCTCCGGCCGGGCCATGAACGCCGCCTCGAACCGGCGGTTCAGCTCGGCCTGATAGAGGCCGCGCACATCAGGATCGGCGATGCTGGCCGCGGCCTCACGCAGCCGCATCCGGGCCTGCGCGCGGCGCTCTGGCGTGGCCGTCTCCAGCCCGGCGGTCTCGCTGGCCCACAGATGGTCGATCAACGGCACGGCCGCCGCGAGCACCGCCTCGAAGGCGGCGGCGCCGCCGCTG
>NZ_WMHO01000189.1 GCF_010994245.1 Sandarakinorhabdus rubra | reverse complement strand
AAGCCGGCCTATGCCGATCCGCACGGGCTGTTCAGCATGGGCGCCGGACCCGCGGCGGCGGCGCCGCGCGCGCCGTCGCGCTGGGCGGCCCCGGGTGACGCGCAGGCGCTGGGCGCGCTGGGGCTTGACCGGAATGCCCAGCCGGCCGACATCCGCCGCGCCTATCGCGCCGCTGTCAGGCGCTACCATCCTGACAGCAATGGGGGGGACCGCTCCCACGAAGGAAAGTTGCAGGCGGTGGTCAAGGCCTTTACGCACCTCAAGGCAGCTGCCGGATACAAGATGGAGTCGGACAAGACGTGAGCCAAGAGAGCGATACCCCGCCGGTGGCGATGCCCGCGCCGGATACCAGCGTGGATGCCCGCGAGATGTTCGGCGTCGACATCGATCTGGCCGTGCCGGCGTTCAGCGTCGCCGATGATCGTGTGCCTGATCTTGATCCGGCCTATGTCTTCGATCCCGACACGACGCTGGCGATCCTCGCCGGCTTTGCCTTCAACCGGCGCGTGATGATCCAGGGCTATCACGGCACCGGCAAGTCGTCGCACATCGAACAGGTGGCGGCGCGGCTGAAGTGGCCGTGCATCCGCATCAACCTCGACAGCCACATCAGCCGCATCGACCTGATCGGCAAGGATGCCATCGTGCTTCGCAACGGCACGCAGGTGACCGAGTTCCGCGAGGGCCTGCTGCCGTGGGCACTGCAGAACCCGTGTGCGCTGGTGTTCGACGAATATGATGCCGGCCGGCCTGACGTGATGTTCGTCATCCAGCGCGTGCTGGAAGTGGAAGGCAAGCTGACCCTGCTCGACCAGAACCGGGTGATCCGGCCCAATCCGTGGTTCCGGCTGTTCGCCACGGCCAACACCGTGGGTCTCGGCGACACCAGCGGGCTGTATCATGGCACCCAGCAGATCAACCAGGGCCAGATGGACCGCTGGAGCATCGTCACCACGCTGAACTATCTGCCGCACCATACCGAAAGCGCCATCGTGGTGGCCAAGGTGCCGCAGTTCGACACCGATGCCGGCCGCAAGGCGGTCTCCAACATGGTCAAGGTGGCCGACATGACGCGCGCCGGCTTCATTGGTGGCGACATCTCGACGGTGATGAGCCCGCGCACGGTGATCACCTGGGCGCAGAATGCCCAGATCTTCGGCAATGTCGGCTTTGCCTTCCGCCTGTCGTTCCTCAACAAGTGCGACGAGGCGGAACGCAGCATCGTCGCCGAATATTATCAGCGCGTGTTCGGCGAGGAGTTGCCGGAAAGCGTGGCGGTGAAGGCGAAGAGGTGAGCCGCTGGCAGCTTGCCCAGATCAACGTGGCACGGCTGGTCGCGCCGAAGGGCGATCCGCGCGTGCAGTCCTTCTTCGACCAGATTGAGGGCGTCAATGCGGTGGCCGACGGCGCCGAGGGCTTTGTCTGGCGGATGCAGGATGACAGCGGCAACGCCACCGGGATCAATCCCACGCCGGACCTCACACTGCTGGTCAACATCTCGGTCTGGCGCGACATCGATTGCTTGTATGATTTCGTCTACCGCACGGTACACCGCGAACCCCTTGGCCAACGCCGCGACTGGTTCGTGCCATTCGAGGGCGCTTTTCAGGCCCTCTGGTGGGTGCCTGCCGGTCACCGACCCTCGGTCGATGAAGGCCTGGGCCGCCTGTGGATGCTTGATCGCTATGGGCCAACAGCAGCAGCCTTCGGGTTCAAGACCCGGTTTCCGGCGCCTCTCGACGGGCTGACTGTCCATGGCTGAAACCAGCCCCATCGAGGATCTGCGCCAGGCGGTGGCCGCGTCGATGCGGGCGCTCGGCCATGCGCCGGGGATGGAACTGGCCTATACTGCCGACAAGCCGGGCTGCTTCGGGGACCAGGCCCGGGTGCCGCAGCCGGCGCGGGCGCTGCCGCCCGAGCAGGTGGCCGAGGTGCGCGGCTGGGCCGACAGTTTCGCCCTCAAGCGGCGCTTCCATGATCCCAAGCTGCATGGCGCCGATCCGCCCGAGGCCGGCCTTGCCCGCGACATCTTCAACGCGCTGGAACAGGCGCGCTTCGAGGCGCTGGGCGCCGCCGAAATGGCCGGGGTCGCTAAGAATCTCGACCGTATGACCGAGATGCGGGTCCGCACAGACCCGATCGTGCGCGCCCGCACTGCGGCGGAGGTGCCGCTGGCCTCTGCCCTGCAGCTGATCGTGCGCGAGCGCCTGTCGGGCGCGGCCGTCCCGGCGGCGGCGGCTAATGCGGTCGATCTGGTGCGTGCCGATATCGAGGCACGGGCCGGCGTGCACCTCGATGACCTCGCCGCCACCATGCAGGACCAGGCCGCTTTTGCCCATGTGCTGCGCCAGGTCCTGAACGATCTGGGGCTGGGCGCCGATCCGGATGAGGCCAGCGACGAGACCGAGGACAGCGACAGCCAGGACGAGGAAGAACAGCCCGGCGAGGACAGCGACCAGAGCGAGGAGGCCGACGGCGGCGGCGACGAGCAGTCGACCGAAACGCGCGCCGAGGACTCGGCCGACGCGCCCGAGGACGCGGAAAGCCGCGAGGTCGAGATGGACACCGACATGGTGTCCGACGCCGAGATGGGCGAGGACGGCCAGGAAGGCATGATGCCGTGGCGGCCCAACCTGCCGGCCAGCGACCTGCCGCCCGACTTCGAATACAAGGCCTATACCACCAAGTACGACGAGGTGGTGGGCGCTGCCGACCTGTGTGACGACGAGGAGCTGACCCGCCTCAGGGCCTATCTCGACCAGCAGTTGATCCCGCTGCAATCGGCGGTGACCAAGCTCGCCAACCGTCTGCAACGGCGGTTGATGGCGCAGCAGAACCGCAGCTGGGATTTCGACCAGGAGGAGGGCCTTCTCGATGCCGCGCGGCTGGTGCGCATCGTCACCAATCCCGGCCATGCCCTGTCATACAAGATCGAGCGCGACACCGAGTTCCGCGACACGGTGGTGACGTTGCTCATCGACAACTCGGGCTCGATGCGCGGGCGCCCCATCTCCATCGCCGCCATCTGTGCCGACATCCTGGCACGCACGCTGGAACGCTGCGCGGTCAAGACCGAGATTTTGGGCTTCACCACCCGCGCCTGGAAGGGCGGGCAGAGCCGCGAAGCCTGGCTGCAGGCCGGCCGCCCGGCCAAGCCGGGGCGGCTGAATGACTTGCGCCACATCGTCTACAAGCAGGCCGACGCGCCGTGGCGGCGGGCGCGCAAGAACCTCGGCCTGATGATGCGCGAGGGCCTGCTGAAGGAGAATATCGACGGCGAAGCGCTGTTGTGGGCGCACGACCGGCTGCTGGCCCGGCGCGAGGACCGGCGCATCCTGATGGTGATCTCCGACGGTGCGCCGGTTGATGATTCCACCCTCAGCGTCAACAGCGGCAATTATCTCGAACGCCACCTGCGCGCCGTGATCCGCCACATCGAACAGCGATCGCCGGTGGAGCTGATCGCCATCGGCATCGGCCACGACGTGACCCGCTATTACGCCAAGGCCGTCACCATCATGGACGCCGAACAGCTGGGCGGCACCATGATCGACAGCCTCGCTGGGCTGTTCGAGGCTGACGATCGGCCCACCGCCCGCCGCAGGCGCTGAACACCGCCCGCCGCAGGCGCTGAAGCTGGCCGCCGCCGGCGCTGATTGTAGCAATCCGACAAAAGCACCGCCCCGGCGCAACAAGCGTCTGGCGCGGGTGCGACAATTCGGCTTACATGTGCGCAATAGGGTCGCAACTGTTCGGTTGCCGGGGGAATGGGGATGACGATCCGGGGCTGGAGAACGGCGCTCGCGCGCTGCTCGCAGAGCCTGCTGGCAGCGGCTCTGCTGCCGGTCGTTGCCCTGTGTGGCGCGGCGCAGGCGCAGGTGACCGGCGCCCCCACCCGCGAGGAAATTGATCCTACCCGCCGGCCGCAGTTCAGCCAGCCCAGCCGCCTGATCGTTGATGGCGATATCGAGCGCAGTCCCTGCGCGCTGGCCGATCCCGCCTACGCCGCCATCCGCCTGAACCTGACGCGGGCCGAGTTCAACAATCTCGGCCCTGTGCCGGCAGCCGCGCTTGAAGATGTGTGGCGGCCACTGGTGGGCCGTGACATGCCGGTGTCGGTGCTGTGCGAGATCCGTGATGCCGCGGCCACGCGGCTGCGGCGCATGGGCTATCTGGCGGCGGTGCAGGTGCCGGCCCAGCGCATCGAGGGCGGCAATGTCCGCTTCGAGGTGCTCTATGCGCGGCTCTCTGCGGTGCGGCTGCGCGGGGATGCCGGCCCCAACGAGGCGCTGGTGGCGCGCTACATCCGCAAGCTGGAAACCGGCGCCCCCTTCAACCGCTTCGATGCCGAACGCTATCTTCTGCTGGCGCGCGACCTGCCGGGGGTGGAGGTGCGGCTTGCCCTCAAGCCCACCGGCGAGGCGCCGGGCGACATGGTGGGCGAAGTAAGCGTGCGGCGCCGGCCCGTGGAAGCCGACCTGGTGGTGAACAACCTCGCTGCCTCGCAGACCGGCCCCTGGGGCGGGCAGGCGCGGGTGCAGCTGCATGGCCTGACCGGGATGGGGGATCGTACTTTCCTTTCCTACTATGCCACCCCGGACTTTTCCGAGCAGCACGTGCTGCAGGCTGGCCATGACTTCACCATCGGCGGCGAAGGCTTGCGGCTGGGCGGGCGGGTGACACAGGCCTGGTCGCGCCCTGATCTGGGGCCGGCCGTGCCGCGGGTGGACGCCGACACCTTCTTCGCCAATGTCGAGCTGAGCTATCCTTTCCGCCGCCGCCAGGCCTTCAGCCTGGAAGGGCGGGCCGGGTTCGATCTGGTCAACCAGTCAGTCGAATTTGCCGGGGCGCCGTTGTCGAGGGACCGGCTGCGGGTCGCCTATGTGAGGCTCGATGCCGACTGGCTGGACATGCGCGGGCGCGGGCCGGGTGGCACCACCGCCTGGCGGCTGGCGGCCAGCCTGGAGGCGCGGCAGGGGCTCGACCTGTTCGGCGCCAGCCCCGATTGCCTCGCCAATCCGGCGGCCTGC